>JASHPM010000001.1 GCA_030038115.1 Acidobacteriaceae bacterium
TCCGGCAGCATCATGCTCGCCTCAATGCGGCCGTACTGGAAGCTGAAAAGGCCCTGGGATTTGAGCCGCGCCGATGTGTATACGTTCGCAGAGGGGTTGAGCGCAACGATGTGCAGGTATCCGTCGGTGCCGACGTACGCATTCGGATTCGAGGGGGTGCAGGGACCGGCCGTTGAGTCCCACGCGCAATAGGTTTCCAGCTCATCGTTGCCGCAGCAGTCCGTGCCGGTGTCGTAAGTCCACGTGGAAGGATTGGGCTGGGCATTCGCCGTGCCGGAATTGGAGAACTCGTCGCTCCAAACCAGCGTGCCGGATGCGATGTTCGGCGAGAAGGTTTGGCTCGCCACCTTGCTGTTGAGGTAGGCGGGAGGCTCGGTGGCGATGGCGTTGAGGGTGATGTTGGAAGCCACCAGAAAGGGCGCGTAATACTGCGGCGAAGTCTCGGTGGGCGTGGTGCCATCGATGGTGTAGTAGATGGTTGCACCAGATGTGGTATCGCTGAGGCTGACGATAACAGCCCCGTTCTGGGCAGCCGTCGTAGCGATGGTGGGTGTTGCGGCGTTCTGCGCCGGCGGTGGCACGGTCGTGCCTGTGCTGCCGCCACCGCCGCAACCACCTGCAGTTGCAACCCAGAAGACCAGCACGACTGCACAGCGGGAGAAGTTTCTGGGAAAAAGTCTGTCCTTATTTCCGAGCTGGAGCAATTGTTTCGGCATTTTGGCGTCCATCATCCCCACCCCTGTTTGAAACGCTCGATCAACGTGGTTCCATCGAGCCCGCTCACAATGTACTGCTTCGCGCCGCGCGCGAAAAGCGGAATCAGTGGTGCGCTGGTGCCTCTGGTAAGCTGGCGCAATGCCGAGCCCCTTTCGGAGCCTGAGCTCGCGGCAACGCCACGCCTTTGCTGCGTGTTTCCTGGGATGGTCGCTCGATGCCTTCGACTATTTCATCCTGGTCTTTTGCGTTTCGGCGGTGGCCGCCGATTTTCGCGTGGCGCGGTCGGCGGTGGTAGAAGCTCTGGCGCTGACCCTTGCCTTTCGTCCCGTGGGCGCGTTTCTTTTTGGCGTGATGGCGGACCGCTTTGGGCGCCGGCCGACGCTGATGTTCAACATCGCCAGCTATTCGCTGCTGGAGCTGGCCTGCGCGTTTGCGGGATCGATGCACACGCTGCTGGTTCTGCGGGCGCTTTTCGGCATCGCCATGGGCGGCGAATGGGGCGTCGGCTCGGCGCTGGCGTTCGAGACGCTGCCGAAGGAGAACCGGGGCTTCTTTTCCGGCCTGTTGCAGGAGGGCTATGCGGTTGGGTATCTGGTTGCCGCTGCTGCGTATGCGTTGCTGTTCCCGTGGTTCTCCCGTTTCACGTGGCACGGGCACGACTTTGGCTGGCGCGGGATGTTTTTGGTGGGCGCGGCTCCCGCGCTGCTGGTGTTCTATATCGGTGGCAAGGTGGAGGAGTCTCCGGCATGGAAAGCAGGCAGGGCGCTGGAGGAGAAGACGCTGCCCGAGATCGGGCTGAAGCAGGCGGTGGCGCGGTACGCGGGGACGTTTGTGTTTCTGGTGCTGCTGATGACGGGCTTCAATGCGTTCTCGCACGGCACGCAGGATTTGTATCCGACGTTCTTACAAAAAGACCATGGATTTTCGGCGCAGCTGACGGGAGCGATTGCGATCCTGTACAACGTGGGGGCGCTTGCCGGCGGAATGTTTTTCGGCAGCTTATCGGAGCGGATCGGGCGCAAGCGGGCGATCATTCTGGCGGCGCTGCTGTCCCTGCCCGTGATTCCGCTGTATGCCCTGTCGCACTCGGTAGTGGCCCTTGCAGGGGGCGCGTTTGCGATGCAGTTCATGGTGCAGGGCGCGTGGGGCGTGGTTCCGGCGTGGCTGAGCGAACTGTCGCCGGGGCCGGTGCGGGCCACGTTTCCCGGGCTGGCGTATCAGCTGGGAAATCTGATTTCGTCGCAGAACAACGAGATCCAGTCGAAAGCCGCGGAACATTTCGGGGGCGGCTACGGATGGGTATTGGCCGCGACCGTGGTGGTTGTGGCTTGCTATCTGGCCGTGGTGGCGGCGTTCGGGCGCGAATCGCGGGGGACGGAACTGAAGGCGACCTACGGCTAAGGGGTCCGCTGCAGCCGCGCGGACAGAATCGCTTCCACAGCACGGAGGTCTTCTTCTGTGTCGACTCCGATGGTGTCGCTGGGTGCGCCAGCAACGTAGATGTCGATACCGTTGTCGAGAAGGCGGAGCTGCTCGAGGCGCTCGACGCGCTCGATCCAGGAGGGGGGGAGAGCGGCGAATCGATCGAGGGCTGCCTTGCGATAGGCGTAGACCCCAAGGTGCTTGCGATAGCCGGCGAATCCGCCGTCGCGATCGAAGGGAATAGTTGCGCGGGAGAAGTAGAGGGCGCGGTCGTCGCTGGCGGTGACAACTTTAACGGCGTTGGGATTGTGGATATCGCCTGCGGGGCAGCGGACGGCGAGGGTGGCGACCTGGACCGCAGGGCGCTCGAAGAGCTCGAGCAGCGGCTGGAAATGGAGCGGTGTGAGCAGGGGCTCGTCTCCCTGGATGTTGACGTAGATGTCGGCGGGGATCGACTGGGCGACCGCGTAGACGCGATCGGTGCCACTGGCGCAGTCCTCGGGAGTGAAGACGGCAGGGAGGCTGTGGGCCTGGGCGAAGTTGAGGACTTCATCCGAGTCGGTGGCGATGAGAACCTGGTCGAGGAGCGGGCAGGCACGGGCGGCGCGATAGACCCAGGCGAGCATCGGCTCGCCGGCGATTTCGCGGAGGACTTTGCGGGGCAGGCGCGTGGAGCCGAGACGCGCGGGGATGACGGCGAGAACGTGGCCGAGGTTGGATGGCAACAGGGAATCCCTCGCGGATAGTGTATCGAGGAAGTTCTGCCGGCTATGCCCCCAATGGGCGGTTGCGCTGGCGCGGGCCGGAACGATAGTGTGATCGGTGGAGAAAGCATGGCATCCGAGACGACCATCAGCCCGAATTTAGAGTCCATCCTGCGCGAGAACCGGGTGTTTCCGCCGCCCGAAGAGTTTGCGAAAGAAGCGCACATCAGGAATCTGGCCGAGTACCAGAGGATGTACCAGCGGTCGGTTTCCGATCCGGAGGGGTTTTGGGCGGATGTGGCG
>JASHPM010000082.1 GCA_030038115.1 Acidobacteriaceae bacterium
GGCTGGCTCATGGGGTTGGGCGCGGGTGCGCGCTTGTTTCGTTATACATTCGATGCTGGTTGGATTAAGGAGCCGCAAAAGACAGGACCAGCGGCGATGTTCCACGTGGAACAGAGACAGGGTTTCCAATAAGGGAGTAGGCATAGCGAGGCAGCGTTCCACGTGGAACATTGGGGCTCAGTGTTAAAGACCAGCCATGGAATAGGTCGCTTCGGCAGGCTAATGGCGCAAAAAATCGGAGCGAAACGGACCGGGTTTTCCACCCAGGCCTCAATATCGGCAACATCCCTCCAGGAATTGGCATTGAGTCTTATCTGGCTGTAACTACAATGGTTAGAATCGGAACTGGAACAGCGTCCGGCGAACCTTCCACAAATTGCTCCCGGTTGTGCACAGACGTATTGCCATTGCGGAGGGGGCGAAGGATCGGTAGGCTTTCCTGACATGGGGAAAGTCCTCGCCGTAGTGAATCAGAAAGGCGGGGTGGGCAAAACGACCACCGCCATTAATCTCTCAGCAGCGCTGGCTTTGGAGGGGCTGCAGGTTCTGCTGGTGGATTGCGATCCGCAGGCCAACTCGAGCGGGGGACTGGGAATTACGCGGGATGCGGACCGGCGCTCGTCGTACGACGTGCTGATGGGCGAGGCGACGATCGACGAGGTGGCGCTCCGGACCGAGATCGACACGCTGACCCTCGTTCCCTCGAATAAGAACCTGACGGGGGCGAATGTCGAACTGATCCAGATGGATCGGCGGGCATACCGGCTGCGGGAGGCTCTGGAGAAGGTTCGGGACCGGTACGACTTTGTAGTGCTGGATTGCCCGCCGGCGCTGGATCTATTGACCCTGAACGCGTTAGTGGCGGCCGACCGGCTGCTGGTGCCGATGCAGGCGGAGTATTTCGCGCTGGAGGGGTTGAGCGAGCTGATCCACACGCTGGAACGGGTGCGAGAGGCCTTTAACCCGGGGCTGGAGATTGAGGGGGTGCTGCTGACGATGTACGACGACCGCACCAACCTGACGCAGCAGGTGACCGAGAATCTGCGGGACTTCTTCAAGGAGAAGATGTTCAGGACAGTGATTCCAAGAAATGTGCGCCTGGCAGAGGCGCCAAGTTACGGAAAGCCGGTCATGCTATACGATCCGCGGTCGCGCGGCGCGGAAAGCTATCGGGAGCTGGCCGACGAGCTGCTGGTGCGGAATGGAATCGAAAGCCCCGCCGCCCGAGAGCGGAAGACGGCGATGGCGACCCAGGGAGAAGCAAAGGTTAGGTTCTGGCCGTATGCGTAAGTGCAGGGCACCGGTACAGATCAGCGGCTGGCAGGTTAGCGGTCGCAAGGGCTCGAAAGTCATGGCGTACGTTTTGTTCTGCGCGAGGCCGCGCGGGACGTTGCTGGTCCTGGTTTTCTCCAGAGAGGCGAGGTGAGGAGCGATGCAGACAGCTACGGAAGTCCCGAAGCGGAGGGCATTGGGAAAAGGACTGGAGTCGTTACTGCCGCGGGTTCATGCTGTTGCGGAGGCGGGAGCGGTGGAAGGCGGAGAGACGGGAAGGCCGCGGGAGATTCCGCTGGGGGAGATTGAGCGGAGCCCGTTCCAGACCCGGACGCGGTTCGACGAAGTGGAGCTGGCGGAGCTGGCGGCGTCGATTGCGGCGACGGGAGTGGTGCAGCCGATCGTGGTGCGGCCGCTGCCGCATGGGCAATTTCAAATAATTGCCGGGGAGCGCCGTTGGCTGGCGTCGCAAAAGGCGGGGAAAGAGACGATCCCGGCGATCGTCCGGCAAGTTTCGGACGAGCAGGCGATGGAGATGACCATCGTCGAGAACCTGCAGCGGGCCGATCTGAACCCGATGGAGCAGGCGCGGGCGTATGAGCGGCTCTCGCGGGAGTTTCAGCTGACGCAGGAGCAGATGGCAAAGCGGACCGGGAAAGATCGGGCCTCGGTGGCCAATTTTCTGCGCCTGCTGAAGCTGCCGGAAGACGTGCAAGCCAAGGTAGAAGAAGGGGTTCTGAGCTTTGGGCATGCCCGGGCTCTGCTGCCGCTCGAGGATCCCCAGGCGATCTTGAAGGCGGCGCACAAAGTAGCGGCGCTGGCCATGAGCGTCCGGCAGACGGAAAGTTACGTTCAGAAGCTGCTGCACCCCGAGCCGAAGAAGGACAGCGAAGAAACGGCGAAGGCTGCCGACCCCAACGTACTCGAGGTGCAGGAATCGCTGCAACGGGCCCTCGGGCTCAAGGTGCGGATCGAGGATCGGAAGGGCCGCGGGCGCGTGATTATCGAGTACGGGCGGCTGGAGGAGTTCGATCGGCTGCTGGAGAGACTGCGGCGCTAACGGCTTTAGATAAAGGCGGATAGCTCGCTTGCCGTTGTACCATTTCTGCCGCGCGGAAAGTCTGATTGATCAGAGCAGCGCCACCGCGCAGGCTGTACCGGCGAAGAAACGTAGAATAAGCGCGAGCCGCCATGGCCTCGCGCTCCTTGGGTAGCGTATCGATCCAGGCGCGCAGCAGGCGCTCGGTGCCATCTGCCGTGTCATCATCCACAAGGCCCACGCCGTCCCCCTGGATTTCGGGCCAGATGTTCACCTGATTGCTGATGAGCACAGGGCGTTGGGCTGCCAGGGACTCAACGACGGAGATCCCGAAATTCTCCTGATGGGAGGGAAGAACAAAGGCCTCGGCGGCACGCAGCGCACCCCACTTCAGGCTGCCGCTGAGCATGCCGGGCCAGTGAACTCGCTGCGAGATGCCGAGTTCGTCAGCCATACGCTGCAGCTTTGCCTGCCAACCGACCTGATCCGGCCCCGCCATGACGAGATCGAGATCGGGCTGAGTGGAAGCGATGCGGGCAAAGGCCTGGAGAAGCAGGTCGCAGCCCTTTTTTTCGTGGATGCGGGCCATAAAGAGGAGGAATCGACGCTGGCGCAAGGCCGGCAGAAGCTGGTAGAAAGCATCGATTTCAGTCGCGGGGTCCCCTTCGGGCTCGTTGATTCCGTTGGGAAATACTACGGAGTTCCAGTCGTTGGGGCTGAAACTTGTTTTCGCTAATGCCGGTTCCAGGGTGCTGGTGAAGAACACGGCGCGAGCATCGCGCAGGACCGGATACTGAATAGGCCAGTAGACGAGTTTCTTGAGATGCTTCAGTGGATATTTCTTCCTGAACCAGGGATCGAGGGCGCCGTGCGCGAAAATGCAATACGGCTTTCCTGCACGCCGCGCGGCCAAACGAACAGCGACGCCGGGAAAGGTCCAGATGCCCTGCATCACGACGCCATCGAAGCGATCGATGTTGGCGCGCAGCCATTTCCACAACCGGGGCGAAAGGCTGTATCGGCCAATCCAGCGCTGGCCGAGCGCATGGATGGGACAGGGGAAACCCCTCAGAAACGGGGCTTCCGGCGGGTCCAGGCAAACCACTTCGAGTGAATCCCCGGTTTGCCGATAGACCTTCGCAAGCTGGCGAACAACCTCGGGTGGGCCACCGTCGGCTGGGGACAGGCTGCCGATGACGTGAAGAATATGCACCTGTGGCGTTTGACCTTGAGGAGATAAACCAGGGACTCTCTGGAATGTATCACCATAAGGACGCGCGGGTTGTTGAAGAAGACGCACCACAACCACAACTCCTGCGAGGAGGATGACTCGAATTCGAGCAGCATCCGGCGCAACCATCGGCCTTGCCGAAGGTGCGAAGTCCAGCGATCATAACGAAATACCGCTGTTTTGCTCCCCCGTCTTTCGGTCAAATTCTCGAAAACTTTAGTTACCCCAGTACCGTTACTCTACAGCTTCGACGTGGGACGCGGCTGGACGGAAGCATGGTTGCCGGGTATCGAATCGAGGGAGCGGAGGGAGCGAAGCGACCCTCGGGCCCGTTGAGTTCCGGTGGGAAAGAACCGGGAGGGGCGCCTATTTCCAGGTCACGGTGGGCATGATCTGCGACTTGTCCACGCGATCCTTGTAACGAATGGCGAAGTGCATCAGCGAATCCAGCAGCGAGTCGGAAAGACAGTGGGGCTCGAGCCCGAGATCGCGGAGCAGGGTGTTTTTCGCGTTGTAGTAGTGCTCTTCCTTCTCCACGCGGGGATTCGGAAGGTGCTGGACGTCAATCTTCATTCCCTCGCTGCTTCCGACCCGATACACCATCATCGCCAGATCGTAAACGCTGAATTGTTCCGTGAATTGATTGAAGACGCGGAATTCGCCGGCGGCGGCGGGATTGGAAACCGCAATCTCGATACATCGAACCGTATCGCGGATATCGAGAAAGCCGCGTGTCTGCCCGCCCTTGCCGTACACGGTCAACGGATGGCCGATGGCGGCCTGCACGCAGAAGCGGTTGAGCGCGGTTCCGAAAACCTGGTCGTAGTCAAGGCGATTGACGAGGATCTCGTCGTGCGCGGTCTGATCGGTCAGCACGCCATACACTACGCCCTGGTTCAGATCCGTAGCCCGCAGTCCCCAGATTCGACACACAAACTGAATGTTGTGGCTGTCGTGCACCTTGCTCAGGTGGTAGAAGGAGCCGGGCTGCTTCGGATAGGGCAGCCGATCGGAGCGTCCGTTGTGCTCGATGGTGATGTAACCCTCTTCGATGTCGATGTTCGGCGTGCCGTACTCGCCCATCGTCCCCAGCTTGACCAGGTGGATGTCCTTGTTGAACTCCTTAATCGCGAACAGCAGATTGAGGTTTCCGACTACGTTGCCGACCTGGGTCAGGACGGCGTGTTCCCGATCGATCATGGAGAACGGGGCGGAGCGCTGCTCTCCGAAGTGCACGATGGCCTCGGGCTCGAACGCACGCATGAAGTTCTGCACGAAGGGGTAATCGGTGATGTCGCCGATAAAGAGGTCGATCCTCCGTCCGCTGAGTTCGTGCCAGCGTTCGACACGCTGCCGGATGGGTGCGATTGGCGTCAGCGTGTCGACACCGAGCGTCAGGTCCCAGTGACGGCGGATCAGGCTGTCCACAATTCCAACTTCGAAACCACGTTCGGACAGGTAGAGGGCTGTCGCCCATCCACAATATCCATCACCGCCAATGACGATCACTTTCACGGTGTGTCTCTCCTGTGTGCAGGGTTCGGGAACGGACCAAAACCGGGCCGCGTGCGTTCACAAATCGCAGCTTTATCTCGTGAAACGGGTGGTGATCAAACGACAGGCCTGCAGCAGCCAGCGGTCTTCCTGTCGATTGACGAACTTTTTGGTTTTGGCGTTGGGAAAATCCGAGAATATTGTTCGGAAGGCAAGGTCAATTCAGAATTGAATTCGTCAAAACGGATTTCTTTGTGAACTACCATCAACTTCCCCTCACAGATTAAACGAAGAACAGCAATCGGTATACGATATGGGCGGAGTTTCCCTGTGCCAACCTGAGGCCGACGGAGTATTCAATGCTCGCACAATCCGATGCGTTCTGACCTGACGTATTTAATCGGCGAAAAGTTTTTCGAGGGACGCGACAGGCCAGGAAATTTGCCAGGGCCGCACTGCGCACCCCCAGGCCTGGCTCGCGGAAGCGGTGACGACAGGAATCAAGTGGAGGGTCAGGCGCAGTGGCGACGCCGGAAATCCCGCGCGGACTAGGCCCGGAGGAAGTGGTCGCGGAGCGCTATGTCGTCAAGCGCCGGCTGGGCGCCGGAGGCATGGGCGAAGCCTGGCTGGCCGAGGACCGGGTCCTGCATCGGAAGCTGGTGCTGAAGCGGCTGACGGACGCACCCGTGGCGGCTTCGGATTCGGCGCAGGCGTCGCGCGCCGGACATCTGCTGAGCGAGGCCAAGCGCGCGGCAGCCGTCGACAGTCCCCACATCGCACAGGTATTCGATGTCTGCAGCCATCGCGGCGAATGGCTGGTGGCGATGGAGTACGTCGCGGGGCAGAATCTGCGGGCGGTGCTGAACGCGCCGCTGGTGCCGGAGACGTTCTTCTCGCTGGCAGTGCAGACGGCCGAGGCCATCGAGGCTGCGCACTCGAGCGGGATTCTGCACTGCGACATCAAACCGGAAAACATCATGGTGACGGAGCAGGGCTTCGTCAAGGTGCTGGATTTCGGGCTGGCGCGGCTGATGGCGACGCCCGAAGGGACCAGCGAGACGGTGAGCCTGGCGGGAGCGGCGAATGCTTTCTCGGGAACGCCGGGATACATGGCGCCGGAGATTCTGCGCGAGCACCAGCCGACAGAGCAGTCGGACATTTTCGCGCTGGGCGTGGTGCTCTACGAGATGGCGGGCGGCAAGGCTCCGTTCAAGGGCAAGAGCCTGGCGGACAGTGTGCAGATGACGCTGGGATCGGAGCCGGCAACGCTGGACCTGAAGGCGCGCGGGCTGCCGGCGGATCTGAATCGCGTGCTGCAGAAGTCGCTGATGAAGGATCCGCAGCGGCGCTATGCGACGGTGCGGGATCTGGTGGTGGATCTGAAGTCGCTCGAGCGTGGCGCGGCGCTTCCACCTCGCGGCGCGGGCTCGAACCTGGCGCTGTGGGTGGGATTGGCATCGGTGCTCACGACGTTAATCGTGGTGGGGTGGGCGCTGGTGCACAGGTATCAGGTTTGGGAGCGGCACGCGGCGATCAGCGCGGCGCCGAAGACGCGGCTGCTGGCCGTGCTTCCCTTCCAGGTGATTCCCGAGGATGCGCAACTGAGCGCGTACAGTGAGGGGCTGCGAGAGGCGATTACGACGAGTCTGGCGCAGGTGGCGCCCTCTGCGCATATCGAGGTGCTGGCGGCGAGCGAAGTGCGCGCGCATGCGCTGGAGACGCCGGAGGAAGCGCACAAGGAGCTGGGCGCGGATCTGACGATCGACGGTAGCTACGAGCAGCATGGGAATCAGGTGCGCATCCGCTATGAGCTGACCGATGCCTCGGCGAAGGTGACGGGGCAGCCCGGCGAAGTGAGGAGCACGGCCGACGATCCGTTCAAGCTGGAGGACGATGTGGTAGCGGGGGTGCTGGAGATGCTGCGCGTTTCCACGGCGACGCCCACTGCGGCGCCGCAACACTTCGGAACCCACGTGCCCGCGGCGTATGAAGCCTATTTGCAGGGAGTGGGGTATCTGCGGGATTTCGACATTGCCGACAATTTGAAGAAGGCGGAGGAGAAGTTTACAGAAGCAACGAAGGCCGATCCGCAATTTGCGTCGGCGTACGCGGGGCTGGGCGAGGCGCAATGGGCGGAATATCAGGCAAGCTCGGATGCGGCAAAGATCGCCCTGGCGCGGGCGAGCTGCGGCAAGGCAATGACGCTCAATGCGCAGGTGGCCGAGGCGCACATCTGCCAGGGAACCATCGACGATGGGACGGGCAACGCACAGACCGCGCAGCAGGAGTTCCAGAAAGCGCTTGAGCTGGATCCGCAGAGCGACACGGCTCTGAACGGGCTGGCGCGGACGTATGAAGAAATGGAGGAGCCGGATCAGGCGCAGAAGGTGTATCGGCAGGCGATCGAATTGCGGCCCAATTACTGGGCGAACTACTATGCGCTGGCCAACTTCCTGGTGCGGCGCGCCGAGTACGGGCAGGCGGCGACGGTCCTCAGGGAGGCGGTAGCGAAGTTTCCCGCCAACAGCTTCCTGGCGCGGCGGCTGGGCGTGGTGTATTTCCTCGAAGGGAAGTTTGATGAGGCGGCGGCCACATTCCGGAGCGCGATTCAGTCGCGTCCGCATGCCGAGGCCTGGATGGATTTGGGACAGGTGTATCTGCACCAGAAGAAGTGGGGTCCGGCGATTGCGGCTCTGGAATCGGCGGAACAGATGAAGCCAAACTCCTTCTCTGTGGAAGCGGATCTGGCGGATGCTTACGCGTGGAGCGGGCAGGCGGGCAGGGCAAAGGCGCACTACGAGGAAGCGCTCGACTTAAGCAAAGACAGCCTGAAGGTGGATACGCAAAATCTGAACGCGATGATGGTGGCCGCGTACTGCGCGGCGGCGCTGGGCGAGCGCGGGCAGGCGCTGGATTATCTGAAAGCGGCGCTCAAGCATGCGCCGGAAGACGCCGAGGTGAATTACTATGCAGCACGAGTGTATGCGCAGCTCGGCGACCATGGCGCGGCGCGCGACTGGACGCAGAACGCAATTGCCCACGGATATTCGCGGGCGGATATCGACAGCGCGCCCGACATGCAGGGCGTGG
>JASHPM010000083.1 GCA_030038115.1 Acidobacteriaceae bacterium
TCGCCGTGAACTCCACCCTCAGGTCAACCCTTGCCCGTTCCACCGCCTTTTTCAGCGGAGCCAGCGCCCTTGCCCCACCCCGCCCCTTGCTCCGCGCCAGCGTGATGTGCGGGTTATACGCCCGTTCTTCCGGCGCAAATCCACAATTCAGCATTGCCGCTGTTACAAATTGCTGCAGCGCCAGCAACTCCGGCGTCAGCGCCACACCAGCCTGGAAAACTCCTGCCCTCTCGAAGAATCCCAGCCCTTCGACCCGCACCGGAACCTTCGCGGCCCGCACTGTCCGCAGCTTCTCCACCACGCGTGCCACCTGCTCATCGCTCGTCGCCCCCAGGAACTGCAGCGTCACATGCCAGCTTTCCGGCTGGGACCACCGCAAATCCGCGCTCGCCGTCTCGAATCGCGCGCGCACCCGCACCAATGCCTCCGCTGCCTCCGGCGCCAGCGCGATTCCGATAAACAAACGCATCGCTGCTCAAGAATATTCCCTGCGGCCCGCGATGCAGCGATTGCGTTTGGCTCGGACACTACCGGGTTGCCCCATGTAGTGTCCGGCCCCGCCGCCATCCCCAGTCGCGGTCGGCAGCAATTACTGCCCGTGTGCGTCCAGGTGGTGCCGGGCTGCGTGTTCCGCGTGCTCGGTTGCGTGAACATGGTGCGCGTGGGCCAGATGAGCGTGGTGGGCGGCCTTGTGGTGGTCGCCAGCCTCATGATGCTTCGCCGCTTCCGCGTGATGATGCGCAGCCATCCCGTGATGATGCGCTGCCTGGTGGTGTTCGTGCACTGCCTGCTCTGACATGAATAATCCTCCGGCTCGCAGGATTGATTCTGCCGCCCGCAAGCTCCTTCGCATCATCCACGCCCCGGCTCGCGGCGTGGGTTACGGCGCTTTCAATTGAGCATGAAATTGCGACGAACCGGCTGTCGCGGCGTCTCATACAATGTCGTAGTCGAGGTCCCCATGCCTTTCACGCGCCTCCAACTGGCCCGCCTGCTGCGCTCCTCTCTTGCCGTCGGATGCCTGCTCTCGCTCGCCGCCTGCAACGCCAGCGCCGCGGGCCGCTCGCCCATTCCGCCCGCTAACGCCGACGTTGCCCTAGCCGCGAAACCCGGCAGGCAGACAGCCGTCTTCGCCGGTGGCTGCTTCTGGGGTACACAGTCCGTCTTTGAACGCGTCAAGGGCGTCCTCTCCACCACCGTTGGCTATTCCGGTGGTTCGGCCACAACCGCCACCTACGATCAGGTCACCACCGAAACCACCGGTCACGCCGAATCCGTTGAAGTCGTCTACGACCCCTCGAAGATCACCTACGGCCAGCTGCTCCGCATCTTTTTCTCCGTCGCCCACGATCCCACCCAGCTCAACCGCCAGGGACCCGACGTCGGCGCCTCGTATCGCTCCGTCATTTTCTACGCCAATAAGGACCAGCAGCGCATCGCGCAGGCCTACATCGCGCAGCTCGACGCCGCCAAAGTCTTCCCCAAACCCATCGTCACCCAGGTCACGCCGCTCATCGCCTTCTATCGCGCCGAGGACTACCACCAGGACTATGCCCTGCACAACCCCGACAATCCCTACATCCTGGTCTGCGACCGCCCGAAAATCGAAGCGCTCAAAGAACAGTTCCCCGACCTGTTCGTCGACTACAAAGGCCATTAATCCAAACCTGACCCGCCTTCGCACGCCGAGACTCCGTCCGGCCTGCGTCTTACCGCAGTGATCCGGGCACAGGTGACGAAGGTTCCTCCCATTTCCACTGATCTTTCACATTTAATCAGTCGTTATGGATGAGCGATTCCAGATGCCGGACCCCAGCCTCGAGCTCATCGCGAAAGCTCTTGCCGATTGCGTGAAAACACTGCCGCCCCGCCGCCCCTGCAGTCCGGAAATTCACTCCACGTACGAACGGATTATCCAGTTCATCGAAACGCACGATTTCTCGCGAAAAGCCGCCTGACCACCGCGTTGGCCGCCGCGGAGTGATACAACGAAACGATGGCTCGACTCCTGTCAGGAATGATTCTCCGTTCTCTGCCAACCGCCTCCGTTCTGCTTCTGCTCCTTGTCAGCAGCCACCTCCCCGCACAGGAAACCATTGTTGCAATTCGGCATGGAGAAAAGCCGCCTGCCGGATTCGGCCAGCTCACCTGCCGGGGTTTGAATCGCGCGCTGGCGCTGCCCAGTGTTCTGGCGCGCTACGGACGCCCGGACGCCATTTACGCGCCCGACCCCGCTGTACAGGTCAACGACCGAAGCCAGACGAAGTACTCCTACGTGCGCCCGCTCATCACCATCGAGCCCACCGCCATTGCCCTCGGGATGCCGGTCAACGCCCAAATCGGCTTTACCGATATTGCGAGGCTTCAATCGGAACTGACCGCGCCCGCGTACGCCAACGCCGTCATTTTTCTGGCGTGGGAGCATGAAATGCTGAACCAGTTTGCACAGCAGATGCTGAAACGCTACGGCAAGGACCCGTCCGTGGTGCCGGATTGGCCGAACGGCGACTACGACCGCATCTACGTGTTCAGGATCACGCAGGAAAACGGAAAGCCGCAGCTGGCCTTCACCGTCGACCACGAGAATCTGAACGGCCAGAGCGATGCGTGTCCAGGTCCGGCCCGATAGAACTGATCTTCTGAAGCCCCGCCGTTCGTTTCCGCCCCCCTTCCCTGTATCCTTGCGCAGAGGAAAACCTCGACCCACATGAAGACCATTCTCCGCTGGCCTTGCCTGCTCCTCGTCCTGTCATTCGCCGTCTCCGCCGCAGCCCGGACCGATGCCAGTCCGCTCCCGCTCCCTTCCCTTGCCGAGCCCGCGCTCTCGCCCGACGGCCAGGAGATCGCCTTCGCTTCGGGCGGCGATATCTGGACCGTCCCCGCCGCCGGCGGCGAGGCCCGCCTGCTCATCAGCAATCCCGCCACCGAATCGCGCCCCCTCTACTCCCCCGACGGTTCCCAGCTCGCTTTTGTCTCCACTCGCACCGGCATGGGCAACATCTACATCCTCACCTTCGCCACCGGCGAGCTGCGCCGTCTCACATTCAGCGATCAGCCCGACGAACTCGATGCCTGGTCCCGGGACGGCAAATGGATCTACTTCACTTCTTCTGCCGACGACATCGGCCACCTGCCCGACGTCTTCCGCGTCTCCTCCGCCGGAGGCACGCCGCTCGAAGTCAGCCGCGAGCGTTATCTCGCCGAGTTCGAAAGCGCACCCTCGCCCGACGGCCAGTCCATCGCCCTCTGTGCCAAAGGCATCAGCTTCACGCAATGGTGGCGCAACGGCCACGCCCACATCGACGAAACCGAAGTCTGGCTTAAGCCCATCGCCGACCAGCAAAAAGCCAGCGTCCTCATTCCCGCAGACTCCAAACATGCATGGCCCATGTGGTCCCCCGACGGCAAAACCCTCTACTTCATGAGCGATCGCAGCGGGGCCGAGAACATCTGGTCCGTCGCATTGCCCTCCGGCGAGCCGCGGCAGATCACCCACTTCGAGCATGGCCGCGTTCTCTTCCCCTCCATCGCCTACGACGGCCGCAGCATCGTCTTCGAGCGCAACCTGACCATCTGGAAGCTCGACCTCGCCTCCGGCCACGCGGCCGAGGTCCCCATCGCACTGCGCGGCTCGCCCTCCTCGCCCGATGTCCAGCTCCGCCACGAAGATCGCTACGACGAAATGACGCTCTCGCCCGACGGCAAGAAGCTTGCCCTGGTCGCGCATGGCGACGTTTTCGCCGTTCCCGCTAAGGATGGCGGCGAAGCCGTCCGCGTCACGCGCACGCCGGAGCGCGAAGAGGACATCCGCTGGTCGCCGGACTCCAGTCGCATCGTCTACGTCTCGGAGCGCGGCGGTCATCGCAACCTCTGCGAGTACGATTTCACCACCAGTAAGGAGCGCGCTCTTACCTCCGCAGACGCGGAAAGCGAAAATCCCCGCTACTCTCCCGATGGCAAATCCATCGCCTACACCCGCGACGATCGCGAACTGCACCTGCTCACGCTCTCCGACAAAGACACCGTCCTCGTCGACAGGGTCCTCGCGCACGACACCTTCGAGCGCCCTGAGCTGGAATGGTCGCCCAACAGCCAGTGGATCGTCTTCACCTCCGAGGGCGTCGACGGTTTCCGCAATCTCAAGGTCGTTCCCGCCGCTGGAGGCGATGCGCAGCCCGTCACCTTCCTCGCTAACGGCGAGACCGCGTCCCACATCGCCTGGTCACCCGACGGCAAATACCTCCTCTTCGAGACCGCGCAGCGCAGCGAAGACTTCGACCTCGCCCGCCTCGACCTCACTCCGCACCTTCCTAAATACCGCGAAGACGAGTTGAGCGACCTCTTCCGCAATCCCGGCACGCCTCCGGCCTCGCCTAAGGAACCGCAAACCAAACCGGCCGAGCCGGCGCCTGCCGAGCCCGGGAAGAAAACCGACTCAAATGAAACGGAAGCTCCCGCGTCCGATCAGAACAAATCCGATCAGGACAAGTCCGCGAAACCTCAAAAATCTGAGCCCCTCGCCATTGCCTTCGACGGCATCCGTGATCGTCTCACCTTTGTTCCCGTCGGCCTCAGTGCCCGCGATCCCATCATCAGCCCCGACGGCAAGACCGTCGTCTTTACCGCCCTCGTCGCGAATCACCCCAACCTCTACGCTTACTCGCTTGAGGAAAATCCCAAAGAGCCGCCCGTCCCGCGCCAGCTCACCACCACCCCCGGCAGCAAAGATTCCTGCTGGTTCAGCCCTGACTCGAAAGAGCTCGTCTACCTCGACAACGGCCAGCCGCGCCGCCTCGCTCTCGAAGGCCACGACGTGAAACCCATCCCCGTCACCGCAACCTTCCTGGTCGACTTTAACCAGGACAAGCAGGTCGCCTTCGACGAAGCCTGGGAGACCCTTAACCGCTTTTTCTACGACCCCCGGTTCCACGGCCGCGACTGGGCTGCCCTCTACACCACCTTTGAGCCGTATATCGAGGGCTCGCGCACGCCCGATGAAATGCGCCGCGACATCAACCTCATGATCGGCGAGCTCGACTCGTCACACTCCGGCATCAACCACCCTTCCGAACCGAGCGTCCGCACCGGGCGCCTCGGCCTGCGCTTCGTCCGCGAAGACTATGAGTCGGGCAAGGGCCTCGTCGTCCGCGAAGTCATTCCTCTCGGTCCCGCCGCCGTTGAGGGCGCCATCCTGCCCGGCGAAACCCTCCTTGCCGTCAATGGCCAGACCATCGGCGAACACACCAATCTCGACCAGCTCCTCGAAGATCAGGTCGGCCGCCGCGTCGTCCTCCGCATCGCCGCCAAAGACGGCAAGCAGCGCGACGCCATCGTCCAGCCCATCGATACACCCGCCGAAGAAGGGCTGCTCTACCGCGCCTGGGTCGAACAAAACCGCGCCCTCGTCGACCAGCTCAGCCATGGCCGTCTCGGCTACGTCCATCTCGCCGACATGAGCGACCACTCTCTTAAACAGCTCTACATCGACCTCGACGCGCAGAACCAGGCGAAAGACGGCGTCGTCGTCGACGTGCGCAACAACAACGGCGGCTACGTCAACGGCTATGCCCTCGACGTCTTCACCCGCAAAAACTATCTGCTCATGACCACCCGCGGCCTGCCCACCGCGCCCTCGCGCCAGGCCCTTGGCCAGCGCGCCCTCGGCCTGCCCACCATCCTCCTCACGAATGAGTCCTCGCTCTCCGACTCCGAGGACTTCACCGAGGGCTACCGCGAACTGCACCTTGGCAAAGTCGTCGGTACGCCCACCGCCGGCTGGATCATCTACACGAGCGGCCGCCGTCTCATCGATGGCTCGGTTGTGCGCGTCCCCGGCACCCGTATTCAAACCTCGGAACACCAGGACATGGAGGGCCATCCGCGCCCGGTCGACGTCGAAGTCAACCGTCAGCCCGGCGAAACCGTCGACCACACCGACTCACAGCTCGCCCGCGCGGTCGCCGAACTGCTCGACCAGCTCGGCGCCAGGAAACAGGCAGAGGGTCCGGAGTAAACTTTGAAGATAGCCGGGACCAGGCCAGCCAGCGACTCATTCCGAGCTTTTCGTTGACTACAAAGGACCTTGATCCCGGACAACGACATGCCGCCATCCTTCTTCCAACTGTGTGGACTTCGGGCGCGGCCACGGAAGCCCTCGGCGTCTGCTTCGCTTCGATGAGAAGAATCTGCCTCTAATCTTTGACGTTACCGCCGGCTTTCATGCCGGAGAGGAGTTCCCCCATGCGCTCTTCCACACCGTTGGGACACAAAGTCACTGCGCTGCTCATTGCCGCTGCAGTCGCCTACGGGGTCCATGCCTGGTTCAGTCGTAAGGCAGTGCAGTCGGCCACGACCGCCGAGCTGTCGTTCGATGCGCACGCCGCTCAGCGCTTCGACCCCGGCCTTGTTCAGGCCAGCGAGCCGGCCGTCGCGTTCGCGCAATCCATCCTGACGGACCCTCTGGTTGCCGGGCTGTCAAAGTCGGCTTACCTGTCCGCGTCCGCGATGACCGGGCGCGTCGGCGAGTTTCGCTCCCGCCTCGAATTAACGCAACCCTCTCCGCAGGTTCTGGGGGTGCGGTTCAGCGATGCGGACCCGGCCCGCGCGGCGGCCACCGCCAACGCCGTTGCCGATGCTCTGGTCGCATGGGCGCCTTCCCCGAACGGACCTGCTCCGGTCGCTCTCCCCCCCGCAGCTCCATCCCAATCGGCGGCTTCGGCCCAGCCGGCCGCGGCTCCGCCGCCCGCTGCGGTCCCTGCAAAGTCGGTCCCGCAGTCCTCCGCCCAGCCGAACAGTCCGCTGCTGGCTTCGCTCGGCGAATTGCAGACGCAGCTGCTGTCGACCAGCCGGAAACTCGACCAGCTCGACTCGGAACGTCGCGAGACCGGCCGCTACGGGGGTCATGCCCACGAAGGTGCTTCCTATTCTGAGTTTCAGCAGCAACAGCTTCTCAAGTCCCAGGTCCGAGCGGCAGAGAAAAAGATCGACGAACTGCGCGCCCACGTTGCGGATTCTTCGGCAGACCGGGGCGTGAGGGACCGGCTTGCCGCAATCCACCAGGCGCTGTCTGCGGTCTTTTCGGCCGGCACTGCCGGCATTGACGCCCGCCAGCTGCGCCGCGAGCGAACCCAGCTGACAGAGGCTATAGGCGTCGTGGAGACGCAGCGCCAGGCGATCGAGAAAGAAACAGCAGCCCCGTCCGCATCCAGCGCAGAGACCG
>JASHPM010000005.1 GCA_030038115.1 Acidobacteriaceae bacterium
GGCGTTCCGCATCTTCGAAAAGCTCGACGCGATGGGCGGGATGGTGAAGGCCATCGAAGCGGGATATCCGCAGAAGGAGATCGCCGAAGCGAGCTACGCTTATCAGCGGGCCGTCGAAGCGGGCGAAAAGATTATTATCGGCGTGAACCAGCACGCGACGGACGATGCGCCGCCGCGAACGCTTTACATCGATGAAAGCGTCCGCGACGCGCAGGCAGCGAAGCTGAAGAGGCTGCGCGCGAGCCGATCGGGCGAAGCGGTTGAGCGCGCACTCGACGCCCTGCGACGCGCTGCGGAGAAACAGCCCGAAGCGGCAACGGATGGCGTTGCCGCCTCCAACACCATGCCGTTCATCCTGGACTGTGTCCGTGCCTGTGCGACTCTGGGAGAGATCTGCAGTGCGTTGGGCGAAGTGTTCGGCAGCTGGGAAGAAGCCTGAGCGGGCCGAGCGCGGCAAGCTCTCTTCATCGAGCACCGATAATCCGGAGTGACGACAGTGGTTCGAATGCTGCGATGGCGCTCGGAAACCAGTTAGAATGCATCTGGCGTGAACCCCGTCAAAGCGATTTATCCCGGCAGCTTCGACCCCGTGACCAACGGCCATCTGGACCTGATTGCCCGCGCCGCGAAGATCTTCGATCACCTCGTCGTCGCCATCCTCCGCAATCAGGCCAAGGACCCCCTGTTTACGGTGGAAGAGCGCGTCGCCATGCTCTCGGAGGGGACTGCGGAATTCGACAACGTCTCGGTTTCCACTTTCGACGGCCTGCTGGTCGATTTCGTGCGTGAGCAGCGCGCCCACGCCGTGGTGCGCGGCATCCGCGCCATCAGCGACTACGAATACGAGTTCCAGATGGCGCTGATGAATCGCAGGCTGGCGCCCGATGTCGAAACCATCTTCCTGATGCCCGACGCGAAATACTCCTTCCTGAGCTCTCGCCTCGTGAAAGGTGTGGTCCAGTTAGGTGGATCGGTGGACGGCCTGGTTCCGAAATTCGTCATCGAACGAATGAAAGATAAGAGCCGAAGCTAATTCTTCCGCGACAGCGCTGGTCCCGGCGATGCGCTCCGGGGACGGCGTTCGGGGCAGCAACGACGCCGGCCTGCCTGGCTCGTGATAGCCTTGCCCTTCGCCCGAACGAGGAGATCGATGAATCAACAGCTTCATTTCAACCTGAGCGCGGCAGCGCGGCGCTCCATGATCGCGCACGGCTTTGAGCCGGAATACCCGCCGCCCATAGCGGTCCAGCTGCAGCAGCTCCGCGACCACCCGCCGCAGCCTGCCTCTTCGGCACGCGATTTGCGCAGCTTGCTCTGGTCGTCCATCGATAACGACACGTCGAAGGATCTGGATCAGATCGAATACGTCGAGGCAGTCGCCGGGGGCGGTCATCGCGTGCTCATCGCGATCGCCGACGTGGACGCGTTCGTGCCCAAAGGCTCGCCCATCGACCAGCATGCGCTGCGCGAGACCACCACGGTCTACACGGGCGTCGACATTTTTTCGATGCTGCCCGAGCAGCTGTCCACCGGCTCGACTTCACTGCTGCCGGATCAGGAGCGGATTGCCGTGGTTGCAGATTTCACCGTCGACGCGCAGGCGCACATTGGCTCCAGCGACTTTTACCTGGCTCGCGTGGTCAACAAAGCACAACTAGCCTATCCCTCGGTAGGCGCGTGGCTGGCGGGACAGGCCGCACCGCCGCTCATAGTGGCTGCTTCGGCCGACCTGCAGCAGCAGCTGCGGCTTCAGGATCAGATTGCGCAGCAGCTGCGCAAGGAGCGGTCGATTCACGGCGCGCTGAATCTGCAAACCATCGAAACCCACCCGATCCGCTTCAGCGACGGCGCCATCGACATTGAGGCGGAGGTGAAGAACCGCGCCACGCAGCTGATCGAGGACTTCATGATTGCCTCCAACGGCGTGGTCGCCCGCATGTTCGACGAGAAGCGTTACTCGTCCATCCGGCGCGTGGTCAAGACGCCGAAACGCTGGGATCGCATCGTGGAAATCGCACGGCAAATGGGAACCCAGCTGCCGGCGGAGCCCGATGCCAAACCGCTGCACGATTTCCTGTGCGAGCAGCAGAAGAGAGATCCGGATCACTTCCCGGACCTGTCGCTCGCCGTCATTAAACTACTCGGTCCCGGCGAATACGTGCTGGAGAAGGCTGGCGAGCCGCCCCAGGGGCACTTTGCCCTGGCGGTGCAGGACTACACGCATTCGACCGCGCCCAACCGCCGCTATGCCGATCTGGTGACGCAGCGCCTGCTGAAAGCGGTGATGGCGGGGAAGCCGTCGCCCTATTCCGACGATGAGCTGGCGTCGGTGGCGGCGCAGTGCACGCGCATGGAAGACGCGGAGCGCAAAGTGTCGCGCGAGATGCAGAAGAGAATCGCCGCCGTGGCCATGAGCGGCCGAATCGGCCAGGCCTTCGATGCCATTGTGACGGGCGTGAACGATCACGGCTCGTTCGTGCGCACCATCAAGCCCCCGGTGGACGGAATGCTGGTGCGGGGGCAGCAGGGCGTCGATGTGGGCGACCGGCTCCGTGTGACACTTGTGAGAACTGACCCAGTGCAGGGATACATCGATTTCGCGCGCGCGTAAGCTGAGTTTGGGAGTCTAACTCAGGCAGCCGCGACTATGCGCAGCAATCTGGCGACCTTTCTCGACGACTTCCGCCGTCACGGCGACGCGGCCGCTATCGTTGTGCATCGCGGGAATCGCCGCCTGACTTCGACCTGGAATCAGATTGCCGACCTTGCCGATCGTTTCGCCGCGGAGCTGGTGCGGCGCGAGATCCCGATGGGCGAGCGGGTCGTGATCTGGGGCGCGAACGGCCCTGAGTGGATGGGGGCGTTCTTCGGTTGCGTGCAGCGCGGGGTGATTGCGGTGCCGCTCGATCCGGCCGGCGCCCTTGACTTTGCCAATCGCGTTATCGACGACACGAAACCGCGGCTGGTCGCAGGGGAAGCGGCACTGCTGCGGGAGCTGGCAGGCAATGTTGCAGGGCTCGGGTTTGAAGACTTTTCTTCCGCGCTGCCCCAGGCGCCACATTCAGATCTCCGCGATCCCCGTCTCACGCTCGATACCCCATTTCAGATCCTGTTCACTTCAGGTACGACGGCCGAACCGAAGGGGATCGTCCACACGCATCGCAACGTTCTGGCGAGTCTCGATCCCATTGAGCGTGAGATGAAGAAGTACCTGAAGTACGAGCGCATCTTTCATCCGCTGCATTTCCTCCACACGCTCCCGCTCAGTCACGTCTTCGGACAATTTATGGGTCTGTGGATTCCGCCGCTGCTGGGCGCCGAAGTGCATTTTGAGACGCGGCTGCAGGCGCAGCGGCTGATTGAGACGATTCATGGCGAGAAGGTTTCCGTTGTCTGCTCGGTGCCGCGCGTCCTGGATCTGCTGCGTTCGCATCTGCTTGCCGTCGATCCGAAGCTTGTGGATGAGGTGCAGCAGACAGCCGGGAAGCAGCTTTGGCGGCGCTGGTGGCAATTTCGCAAAGTTCATGGTCTCTTCGGGTACAGATTCTGGGCCTTTGTTTGCGGCGGGGCGTCCTTGTCGCCGGAGCTGGAGGGATTCTGGGCCACGCTGGGATTTCTGACCGTGCAGGGCTACGGGATGACGGAAACCTCCGCGCTCATCACGCTGAACCACCCCTTCAAGGCTGCCCAGGGAACCATCGGCAAGGTGTTGCCGGGGCGCGACGTGCGCATCACCGACGAGGGCGAGATTCTGGTGCGTGGCGATGTGGTTTCACAGGCCACATGGCAGCACGGCTTGCTGCGGCAGAACGAGTCGGAGTGGCTGGCCACCGGCGACCTCGCGCAGCGCGATGACGAGGGGCAGCTCCGCTTCGTCGGGCGCAAGAGCCAGGTGATCGTCACGCCCTCCGGCCTCAATGTTCATCCCGAAGACGTGGAGGCGGCATTGAACGCGCAGCCCGGTGTGCAGGCTTCCGCGGTGGTTCCGCTGCTGACCACGGCGGGCACCGAGCCGGTAGCGGTGCTGCTTTTTCGCGGATCGCAGGAGCAGGCGCACGAAGCGGTTGTGGCCGCCAATCGCCAGCTTGCGGAGTATCAGCGGATTCACCAGTGGCGCCTGTGGCCGGAGCTGGATTTACCGCGCACCTCCACCGGCAAAGTGCGGCGTCCGAAGGTGACGGAGTGGGTGAACGCGCAACACGCGGAATCGGACGGCAACGGCGCCAGCGATCCGCTGCTGGCGCTGATTCTTTCCATCAGCCATGCCAGTGCGGGGATAACGGGAGACGATGCGCGGCTCTCCGAAGACCTGGGACTCGACAGCCTGGGGCGCGTGCAGTTGCAGTCGGAGCTGGAGCAGCGGCTCGGGCTGACGCTCGACGACACCACGCTGGAGGGCGTAATCACGCTCGGCGATTTACGGCGCGTACTGGGAATGCACAGCGCGGATATGACCCCGTCAGAACCAGCGTCAGGGGCATCGGCAAGCGGCTCCGCTCCGGCGCCCGCTGTGCGGGCTCACGCGCTGGACGAACCGCGCAAGGCAGGCGAGGAAGATGTCTATCCGCACTGGCCGTGGTGGTGGCCCGTTCGTCTGCTGCGTGTCGCCTATTTGGAATTGGTCTCGCAGTTATTCGTATGGACGCTCGGGAATCCCCGCGTGGAGCGGCCGCCGGACCTCGCGCCGGAAAAACCGGTGCTGCTGATCGCCAACCACGTCACAGCCTACGACGCCGCGCTGGTTCTCTATGGCCTGCCTGGGCCGATGCGCCGCCGCGTGGCTGTGGCGATGGCTGGCGACATGCTGCGCGATTTTCGGCATATGCGCAACGTCGGCCCTACGGGACGCCGCGTGTCGCCGCTGCTCGATGTCCTGGGTCCGCCCGCCTGGCTTCTGATCACGGCGCTCTACAACGTCTTCCCGCTGCCGCGCAGCGCGGGATTCAGGCGGTCGTTCCAGCACGCCGGCGAGGCATTGGATCGCGGCTACAACGTGCTGGTTTTCCCGGAGGGGTTTCGCACCGAAACGGGCCTGCAGCCCTTCCGCCCCGGCATCGGCCTGCTGGTGCGCGAATCGGACGCGCCGGTGCTTCCCGTCGCGCTGGTGGGTTTGAGCGAGCTGAAGCAGCGCCGGAAAGGCTGGTTCCGCTCGGGAAAACTGACTGTTCGCGTGGGCGAACCCATCCAATTCGCGGCGGACGATACGCCGGAGCAGATCACCGCTGGTCTCTACGAAACGCTGAAAAGCATGCTGGAAAAGAAATGACAGCGATCGCTCAGGCCAGGCTCTTCACTACAAAAACGGCGAGCACAAGAAAGGCAAACGCGTCGGAGAACATCGCCATTTGCTCCATCGCGTTTTTGCCCTTTTTGAAGACGTGCCCCAGTCCGGCCAGCCCGTAATATAAGCCGCCAACCACGGCTGCGGGTACGATCCACCCGGCACGATACAAGCTGCATATTCCCAGCAGACCCATCGATAAGTTGCCGAATCCCACTTCCCGGACGATTGCGTGCGATTCCGGGTTGCGAATCCGGAAAATCTCCTCGGCCGTAAACCGCGGCTGCATTACCTGCCATACGCCGGCTGTGAAACCCCGGATGCCGACAGCCCAGAAGACATACCATTTCCCGATGAGGAAAAGCAGGTTGACGGGATGGCCCGCGCCGGAAGCCTCGGCAACCACCGACAGCGCCGGACACACGACGAAAAACAGGATGACGATGACGTAGTACATAGGGCCGTCTGCGATTCTATCGCCGAGAGGCTGCCCTTCAATCAGGAAAGCTGACCCTGGCGGGAGTCCATTGGAAACCGCAGGGAACCCCCGCCTGCCCGAACGCAGCAAGCCTGGCGTCGGCCCAAATCGGCCGTCGCTCATCTTTTTGATTTTGGCGATCCGCTTAGTTGCGTCCGCGACCGCCGCGGTTACCGCCCCTGCCAGCCCCCGCGCCACCCTTCTGCGCGTTATAGCAATCGCGGCAATACACCGGGCGATCGCCGCGCGGCTCAAAGGGCACTGTTGTCTGCTGGCCGCAACCGGAACAGATCACGGCCGTTCCCCTGGACTCAGACCGGTATCCTCCGCCCCCGCCCCCGCCCTGCTCGTTCTTCTTGGCCTGACGGCACGGTTTGCAGCGCTTGGGCGCGGAATACCCGCGTTCCTGGAAGAACGCCTGGTCCTCGCTCGTGAAGGTGAATTCCTGACCGCA
>JASHPM010000084.1 GCA_030038115.1 Acidobacteriaceae bacterium
TTCGGGCGATTTCGCACTCGTCCGCGGTCAACCCCAGCGAGGAGAACCATGAGCGCACCCGCCAAAACAGCGATTTTCGATGGCAACGAAGCAGCCGCATCCGTGGCCTACCGCTTTTCCGAAGTCGTTGCAATTTATCCCATTACGCCCTCCTCCCCCATGGCGGAATTCGCCGATCAGTGGGCCGCCGATGGCCACCGCAACATCTGGGGCTCCGTCCCCGTGGTCGCGGAGCTGCAAAGCGAGGGCGGCGCGGCCGGCGCCATGCACGGAGCCCTCCAGGGCGGCGCTTTCGCCACCACTTTCACCGCCTCCCAGGGCCTGCTGCTCATGATCCCCAACATGTACAAGATCGCCGGCGAGCTCACCCCCACCGTCATGCACGTCACCGCGCGCTCCGTCGCCACCCACGCGCTCTCCATCTTCGGCGACCACTCCGACGTCATGGGCGTCCGCCAGACCGGCTACGCCATGCTGGCCTCCAACTCCGTCCAGGAAGCCGCCGACCTCGCCGCCATTGCCCACCTCGCCACTCTCGAAGCCCGCGTCCCCTTCCTCCACTTCTTCGACGGCTTCCGCACCTCGCACGAAGTCAACAAGATCCTCCCCATCTCCGACGAGACCATTACCGCTCTCCTCGATGAGAAAGCCGTCCGTGCCCATCGCGAGCGCGCTCTGTCTCCCGATCGCCCCGTTCTCCGCGGATCGGCGCAGAATCCCGACGTCTTCTTCCAGGCCCGCGAAGCCTGCAACCCCTTCTACCTCGCCTGCCCCTGCATCGTGCAGGACGTGATGGACCGCTTCCACCGCGAAACCGGCCGCGAATATCATCTGTTCGACTACTACGGCGCGCCCGACGCCGACCGCGTCATCATCCTCATGGGATCGGCCGCAGGCGCTGTGGAAGAAACCATCGACGCGCTCAATGCTCAGGGCGAAAAGCTCGGCCTCCTCAAAGTCCGCCTCTATCGGCCCTTCGCCGCCGAAGCCTTCCTGACCGCCCTCCCCGAAACCGTCCGCAAAATCGCCGTCCTCGACCGCACCAAGGAGCCGGGTTCCACCGGCGAGCCGCTCTACCAGGACATCGTCACCACCATCTCCGAAGCGCTCTCCAGCGGACGCATGCCCCTTGCTCAGTTCCCGGTGGTCGTCGGCGGGCGCTACGGCCTTTCGTCCAAGGAATTCACGCCCGCCATGGCCAAAGGGATCTACGACGAGCTGGCAAAGCCGCACCCGAAGAACCACTTCACCATCGGCATCGACGACGATGTGACCCACTCCAGCCTCAAGTGGGACGAGAGCTTCTCCACCGAAAGCCCGCGCACCGTCCGCGCGCTCTTCTACGGCCTCGGCGCGGATGGCACCGTCGGCGCCAACAAGAACTCCATCAAGATCATCGGTTCCGAGACGCCCAACTACGCCCAGGGCTACTTCGTCTACGACTCCAAGAAGTCCGGCTCGCTCACTACTTCCCATCTGCGCTTCGGGTCGGAGCCTATTCGCTCCACCTACCTCATCAGCCGCGCCAACTTCATCGCCTGCCACCAGTTCGAGTTCATGGAGAAGATCGACGTCCTCGCCGCCGCCGAACCCGGCGCTGTCTTCCTCCTCAACAGCCCCTACGGTCCCGCCGATGTCTGGCAGCATCTGCCCCGCACCATCCAGAAGACCATCCTCGACAAGCGCCTCCACTTCTATGTCATCGATGGCTACACCGTCGCCCGCGAAAACGGCATGGGCAACCGCATCAACACCGTCATGCAAACCTGCTTCTTCGCCATCAGCGGCGTCCTGCCTCGCGATGAGGCCATCGAGCAGATCAAGAAAGCCATCAAAAAGACCTACGGCAAGCGCGGCGATGCGGTCGTCCAGCAGAACTTCGCCGCCGTCGATGCCGCTCTCGCGCACCTGCACGAAGTCAAGCCCCCCGAGCACGTCACCGCGAAGTTTGACATCCTGCCCGCCATGCCGAAGCAGGCGCCGGCTTTCGTGCGCGACGTCCTCGGCGCCATGGCCGCGGGCCACGGCGATCTGCTCCCCGTCAGCGCATTGCCTCCCGGCGGAACCTTCCCCACCGCGACCGCGAAGTGGGAGAAGCGCAACATCGCCCAGTTCATCCCTGTCTGGGACAAAGACCTCTGCATCCAGTGCGGCAAATGCGTCATGGTTTGCCCGCACGCCGTCATCCGCGCCAAGGTCTACGACTCATCGCTGCTGCCCAGCGCCCCGGCCACCTTCAAGTCCGCCAAGCCGAAGTGGCGCGGCATGGACGACCAGCTCTACACGCTCCAGGTTGCGCCGGAAGACTGCACCGGCTGCACCCTCTGCGTCGAAGTCTGCCCTGCGAAGAGCAAGGCCGACCCGGCGCACAAGGCCCTGAACATGGCCCCGCAGCAGCCGCTGCGCATTCCCGAGCGCGCCAACTGGGAGTTCTTCGAGTCCCTGCCCACCGTCGCTCGCGACCGCCTCTCCGCGACCCAGGTCAAGGATATCCAGCTCCTCGAGCCCCTCTTCGAGTTCTCCGGCGCCTGCGCCGGTTGCGGAGAAACCCCCTACATCAAGCTGCTCACCCAGCTCTTCGGCGACCGCCTCATGATCGCCAACGCCACCGGCTGCTCCTCCATCTACGGCGGCAACCTGCCCACCACGCCGTATTGCCAGAATGAAGAAGGCCGCGGCCCCGCCTGGTCCAACTCCCTCTTCGAGGACAACGCCGAATTCGGCATGGGCATGCGCCTCGCCCTCGATCAGCAGAAGAAGTACGCCGAAGGCCTGGTGGCAAAGCTGGCTCCGGTTCTTGGCGAAGACCTGGTCCGCGCCACCCTCGAAGCCGATCAGTCCAAAGAAGACGGCATCAACGCCCAGCGGCAGCGCATCCGCGAGATTCGCGCCAAACTCGCCACCGTCGACTCCGCCGACGCACGCGCTCTCGACGCGGTTGCCGACACCCTGGCGCGCAAAAGCGTCTGGATCCTCGGCGGCGACGGCTGGGCCTACGACATTGGCTTCGGCGGCCTCGACCACGTCCTCGCCTCCGGCAAGAACGTCAAAATCCTCGTCCTCGACACCGAGGTCTACTCCAACACCGGCGGACAAATGTCCAAGTCCACCCCCCGCGCCGCGGTCGCCAAGTTCGCTGCCGGCGGCAAATCCACCGGCAAAAAAGACCTCGCCATGGAGGCCATCGCCTACGGCTACGTCTACGTTGCCCGGGTTGCCCTCGGCGCCAACGACAGCCACACCGTCAAGGCTTTCCAGGAAGCCGAGGCGTGGGATGGTCCGTCCATCATCATCGCCTACAGCCACTGCATCGCCCACGGCTACGACCTCGCCCAGGGTCTCGACCACCAGAAGGCCGCGGTTGCCTCCGGCTACTGGCCGCTCATGCGCTACAACCCGGCGGTCCGCGCGGAAGGGAAGAACCCGTTCTTCCTCGACTCCCGCCCGCCCTCGATCCCGCTCCGGGACTACATCTATAACGAGTCGCGCTACACCATGCTTCTCCGCGCGCATCCCGACACCGCCGAAGAGCTGCTCAAAGAAGCCACCGACGACGTCGAGCGTACCTGGCGCGTTTACTCCGGCCGCGCCGCCATGCCTGGCCGTGAGGCGACGCCCAATATTTCCCCGCGCAATGGGCACGAGGTGCCCGTCACCAAATCCTCACCTGAGGATTAGCGCGGGCCGCAGGACCTTTCCCGGTTCGGCTCCTTCGAGCGGTTCCGGGTTTCGCCAGTGCCGGCAGATTCGAACGTCGGCACTGGCCTTTCCTTTAGCAGCCAGCCGTCAGCTACCAGCTTCCAGCTTCCTCACCAACCGCTTCATCGCTGGCCGCTGGCTGCTGGCCGCTGTCCGCTGACCGCTGTTTAGCTGACCGTTTTTCCGCTGACCGTCTCTTAGCCGACCGCTTTTTAGCTAACGTTTTTCGGCTGACCGTTTTTCCGCTGACCGTCTCTTAGCTGACCGGTTTTTAGCTAACGTTTTTCCGCTGACCGTTTTCCGCTGACCGTCTCTTAGCTGACCGCTTCTTAGCTGACCGGTTTTCCGCCGACCAGGGCGCACCGTTCGGCGCGCCCTGGTCTACAATACCCTTCAAGCCGCCAGCCCAAACCAACCACACTGAAACATACGAGGCCGGCGCGCATCTCTACATCATGATCCAGCATCCTCTCGCCGAAGCCCTGACATTCGATGACGTTCTCCTGACACCGGCGTGGAGCGAAGTTGCGCCCGCCCAGGTCAGCACCCAGACGCGCCTCACCCAGCGCATCCCCCTCACCACCCCGCTCATCTCGGCCGCCATGGATACCGTCACCGAGTCGCGCATGGCCATCGCCATGGCCCAGCAGGGCGGCCTCGGCATCGTCCATCGCAACCTCACCATCGATCAGCAGGCCGGCGAAATCGACAAGGTCAAGCGCTCCGAGAGCGGCATGATCGTCGACCCCGTCACCATGGCCCCCGAGCAGCTCATCGCCGATGCCCTCGAGGTCATGCGCCGCTACAAAATCTCCGGCGTCCCCGTCACCCGCAACCGCAAACTCGTCGGCATCCTCACCAACCGCGACCTTCGCTTTGAAACCCGCACCGACATCCCCATCTCCGAAGTGATGACCAAAACCGACCTCATCACCGTCCCCGTCGGCACCACCCTCGAACAGGCTGAGAACATCCTCCACCACCACCGCGTCGAAAAACTTCTCGTGGTCGACGAAAACTACGACCTCAAGGGCCTCATCACCGTTAAGGACATCCAGAAAAAGCTGAAATACCCCAACGCCTCAAAAGATGAGCAGGGCCGCCTGCGCGTCGGCGCGGCCATCGGCGCAACCGGCGATTTTCTGGAGCGCGCCGCGGAGCTGGTCCGCAACCGCTGCGACGTCCTCGCCATCGACTCCGCCCACGGCCACTCCTCGCGCGTCCTCGACGCCGTCCGCTGCATTAAGAAGCGTTTCCCCCAGGTCGATCTCCTCGCCGGCAACGTCGCCACGAAGGAAGGCGCGGAAGCCCTGATCGATGCGGGCGCGGACGCCGTCAAGGTCGGCATCGGCCCCGGCTCTATCTGCACCACGCGCATGGTCACCGGCGCCGGCATGCCCCAGATCACGGCCATCAGCGAGGCCTTCAAAGCCGCGCACAAGCGCGGCATCCCCGTCATCGCCGACGGCGGCATCAAGTACTCCGGCGACATCACCAAGGCCATCGCCGCCGGCGCCAGCGTCATCATGATCGGCTCCCTCTTCGCCGGCGTCGACGAGAGCCCCGGAGAAACCATCCTCTACCAGGGCCGCTCCTTCAAGGCTTATCGCGGCATGGGCTCGCTCTCCGCCATGGCTCAGGGCGGCGGCGAGCGCTACTTCCAGGGCGCGCAGGACCTCGACGTCGAGGACAACAACGAGAGCGTGGTCAACCGCGAACGCAACGGCGCCTCCAACCGCCTCGGCAAGTTCGTTCCCGAAGGCATCGAGGGACGCGTGCCCTATCGCGGCGCGCTCGAAGCCATGGTCTACCAGCTCATCGGCGGCCTGCGCTCCGGCATGGGCTACTGCGGCGCATCCACCATCGAAGAGCTCCAGCAGAATGCCCGCTTCGTCCGCATCTCCTCCGCCGGTCTCCGCGAATCCCACGTCCACGACGTGCTGATCACCCGCGAAGCCCCCAACTACCACGTCGAGTAAGGAAAGTCACGTCCCGCGCCCGGCGCCCACCGATCCCGCCCCTGGCTTTTGTGGTGGTTCCAGCGGGGGCTCTTCGCCAAAGTTCGTCTCGAACGTGCAAAAAACAAAAGCGCACGTTCTTCGCCGAACTTTAGCTCGTGCGTTGCAAGGCCACCCCAGCGCAACCTGCGTTGCGCCAGGGACCCCGGCGCACGCACCGCCCCAAATAATCCCACCCCGCTCCCTCGCCTCGCCCCTAAAATAATGACGGCCGATGTCCACCACCATCACCGCCGCCGCCGAAGCCGAACGCCTCATCCGCTGCTTCGACCCCCAGGCCTCCCTCGTTGAAGGCGGCCCCGACCACCTCGTCCTCTCCCCGCGCTTCGGACGCCTCCGCCGCCAGCACCCGCTCCTCGCCGCCTCGCCCCACGCTCGCGGCGTTGAAGCCGCCTGGGGTCTGGCCCGCCACAACCTGCTCACCTGCCGCGACCGCTCCGTCCAGCTGGCCCTCGCCACCTATGAATACCGCGTCCGCCTCGAGCTGCGCGTCGCCCTCGCATCTCTCCAGGACCCCAGCTTCGACCTCATCCGCCACGGCCACGCCCTCCTCGATCGCCGCGGCGACGAGAAAGGCGGCGTCACCCTCCGCCGCGAGTCCTTCTGGATCCGCTCCCTCCCGCCCGACCCCGCCGGCTTCGCCCGCTTCGAAGTCGGCAACTCCTTCCTCCTCCCCATCACCGACGAAGCCATGCTCGCCGAATCTAAAGCCATGTGGTGAACCGCCGATTGGAAGGAACCTTTCCCCCACCGGCTCCGTATCTCTCGCCATGAAAGCGAAAACCACCCTGGCCGTAGCCGGCCTGGCCCTGCTCCTTTCCCTCACCGCGCGTGCACAGGATTCCGATCACACCTGGTCGAAGAACTATCCCGTCACCGGCAAGCCCACCCTTATCTTCGAAACCTCCGACGCCAGCGTCGACTTCCGTTCCTGCGCGGACTGCCACGAAATCCGCATCCACGTCGAGGTGGTCGGGCACACGTTGAGCGACTACCGCCTGGAAGAAGGCCAAACCGGCGATGAGGTTCACTTCTTCTTTAAAGAGCGGCCCCGCGTCGGCGTGTACATCGGGTGGCACAGGGAGCAGACCCGCGTGACCGTCGAAACCCCGGCCCAGCTCACCCTCCAGGCCGGAACCTCCGACGGCCATGTCACCCTCACCGGACTGCAGGGCGAGCTGGCTTTGACCACCGGCGACGGAGACCTGACCGTCGATCATGTTTCAGGCGATCTGCGCATTAAGTCCGGTGACGGCCACGTGAGCATCACTGACGCCGAAGGCTCCCTCGACGCCCGCACCAGCGACGCCAGTCTTACCGTCGATGGCCTTTTCCACACGCTCGCCCTGCGCACCAGCGACGGCCGCGTGGATGTGAACCTGCGCCAGGGAACGAAGCTCACCGAGCCCTCCACCATCCAGTCCTCCGACGGATCGGTGACCCTGCACGTCCCGCAGAACTTCGCCGCCGACCTCAGCATTCACTCGAGCGACGGCCATGTGGACTGCGCCCTTCCCCTCACCATGGACCACTACGAATCGAGCGGTGGCGAGGGCCATGAGCTGCACGGAAAACTGAACGGCGGAGGCGCCCCCCTCACCATCCACACCAGCGACGGCAATGTGAGGATCGAATCGCTCTAGGGTCGCAGGGAGTCGTAGCTCGTCCGCATTCCCACAAATCCCGCTAAACTTAATTGTCCCGTGGAGGAGCCCCGGCGATGTCGCGAAATTTCCTCCGCCCCCTTCTGCGCCCCCTGATATTGTGCGCCCCGATCTGCGTTCCCCTCAACGCCGCCGCGCAGTCCACGCCCACGCCGCCGCAGGCATCGCCGGCCCAGCCCCAAACCACCCTGCACGCCAACGTCAATCTCGTGGTGGTGGATGTCACGGTCGACGACGCGCGGTCCAACCCGGTGCACCATCTCACGGCCGGGGACTTCACGGTCCTTGAAGATGGAAAACCGCAGACGCTGACGGTCTTTGAGGAGCATGCCGCTGGCCCGGCGGCTCCGTTGCGTCCCGCGCCCAGCTTCGGGCCCGGCACCTTCACCAACTATTCCCCTGCGCCCGCCAATGCCGCCCTCAATATTCTTCTCTTCGACCTGCTCAACACGCCGCCGGATGAGCAGGCCGTGGTCCGCGGCCAGGTGCTGAAGTATCTCAAAGAAGCTCCGCCGGGCACGCGCACGGCAATCTTCGCGCTCACTACGCAACTCAGGCTGCTGCAGGGATTCACCACAAACCCGGAGCTGCTGCGCGCCCTGGTCGAGGGCATGAAGGCGTATCAGGGCGTCCAGCCGGACGCGGATGATGCAACGCTGGACGCCTTGCTGCCGGGCGGTCTCGGCCTGACCGTCAACGGAGCCGCCAAAGATGGAGCCACCGGGTTGGCGGGCGGCACGGGAGGCAACAGTCGTGAGCAGGACATCCGTGCCCTCTTCAGGCAAGGCCTGGCCGAACAGGAGTCGTATCGCCTCCAGGATCGCGCCGGCGATACCCTCGATGCGCTCAACCAGCTGGCCCACTACATGAGCAACCTCCCGGGACGCAAAAACCTCATCTGGTTTTCCGGCTCGTTCCCCATCGCCATTTTGGCCGACCCCAGCCAAAAGAACCCCTTCATCGTGATGGGTTCGGCGGAGGATGAGTACAGAGAGACGGTCGATCTCCTGTCGCGCAGCCAGGTGTCGGTCTATCCCATCGATGCACACGGCCTCACCGGCATAAACAGCACCGGGTTTTTTGACCAGACGGACGCCGAGAAAGCCGCCATGCAACGGATGGCCGAAGACACCGGCGGAATGGCTTTCGAGAACAGCAACGACCTGAAGGAAGCGGTGGAAAAGGCCATCGATGCGGGGGCTAATTACTATACGGTGGCGTATGCGCCGGCCAATCGCAACTGGAACGGCGCTTACCGCGGAATCCAGGTGAAAGTGGACCGTCCCGGCGTCTCTCTTTCCTACCGCCGGGGCTACTATGCCGACGATCCCAGCGCGCCCCCGCATAGCAACCCGGCGCAGGAAGCGAGCAGCGACCCCAGCCGGCACACCGCCATTCGCGCCGCGATGCTGCACGGCGCGCCCGATCCCACGGAGTTTATCTTTGAGGCCAGCGTGCGGCCCTCCAGCGCGAATGCCGAGCCTGACATTGCCCCCGGCAACCAGGCCGCCAAAAAGGTTTCTGGCCCCTGGCGCCGCTACACGGTCACCTTCCTCACCAATCCCAAACAGGTCAACTGGACCCGGCAGCCGGATGGAGCCGAGCGATTCGGCGTCGACTTCCTCACCGCCGTTTACGATGCCGGCGGAAACCTTGTGAACCTCCAGAGCAACGTCATCGGCGGCGACGTCCCGGCCGGCAAGTTTGCGGCGGCCATGCAGCACAATCTTGAATATCGACAGCAGATCAGCGTTCCCGTGAAGGGCGAATACTACCTGCGCGTCGGCATGCGCGACGCCAGTACCGATCGCGTGGGCGCTTTGGAGCTGCCCGTGACAGCGGTCGCCAAGCTGCCGCCTGCTGCCGCGGGGCCTGCGCCTGCGAGCACGCCCAAATAAAGGATTGCCTATCTGGCCATCACCACGAATTGAAGTTGTCATCCCGAGCGGAGCGCTTTGGGGTCCGCCCATGCCCCGGAAAACCATAAGGTGCCGCGAAGCGGCACGACGGAGAAAGCCACGGCCTTCAGGCCGTGGAATAAGGTCAGGAAAGAGCGCGGGCTTCAGCCC
>JASHPM010000006.1 GCA_030038115.1 Acidobacteriaceae bacterium
CCCACCAGCGACAGCGGCCCATAAAAGCTCAGCATCGTCTCCCGCTTGCGGTCGCGCCGCACTCGTCGCGCCGCCCATCTCCACGGCCTCCACGTGAAAATGTAGAAGAGCCGCGTCAGCCGGAAGCGCCCATTGGCGCGGCGCGGCAGAATGACCGTCTCAAACGCGTCCAGCAGCGCGGAAACCAGACACGCAATCCCGAGAATCAGCCGCAGTGGATGCACTCCGCAAGCAAAGCAGGAATCCACCTCTGCCGTCAACGTCCTGGCGGCCGCCCAGCGCCCTACTGGGTTGGTATGACGAACAACGTGATCGATCCCGCCGGGAACGTGTAGTTCGCGATCGTGCTCGTCGTGCTCCCTGACGCCGGCGCCGTTACCGCCACACCCGGCAACGCCACAATCGCCGCCAGATTCGCTGCGCTGTACTGGAACACCTGCGCATTCCCGCTCGCCGTCACATTCTCGAGCGCGAGCGTACTCGTCAGCGCGCCGAACGTCTTGTTGATCACCACCACCGTCACTGCCTGGTCCGATGTGCGCAGCGCCCCGTACACCGACAGCTGCCCCTGGTTCGCGCTCGTCGACTCCAGCGCCATGTCACCGAACGTCGACTTGCTCCCGTCGTAGTTGCGGTAGATCGCGAACGCCATATTGCCCGGGCCCTGATCCGCCCACGTCGTCGTCGGCCACAGCGTCGCCAGATCCAGCCCGTACGCCCCGAAGATCCCCAGCACGTCGGCCTGTGTCAGCGCCCCGTTGATCGATTCCAGTCCCCCAAAGTTGTACTCGTCGATCGCCGTCATCGTCCCGGGATAGCTGTTCGCCACCCATGCCTGCATCATCGGGATCGCCTGCGGCGCCTGCAGCGGCGTGTTACAGCTCGATGTGTAGTTCGCATCGGTCGTGTAGTTCGGCTGCGGATAATTCGGATCGGTATAGGTCGGGTCCCACAACGCTCGCGTCGAGTTCAGTCGAACCTGCTGCTCCACGCTGTCGCCCGCCGTCGTCAACCCCACCCCGTTCCCGCTGCCCGCCGGATAATCCGCGGCAAAATACCCGTGAATGTCCACGTAGTCCAGCAGTCTCATGCCATACGTCGCCTCGGCTGCCTTGAACTGCTGCAGGTAGTACTCGATCATCGGCACGCCGCCGTGCGCCGTTCGATCTGTGGGGTCGCTCCACGGCTCGTAACATGGACCTCCCGAGCTCCATCCGTTCTCGATGTCCTGTTTCGAGTAAAAGTAATTCCACCAGAAGTCGATCACCGGCCCGCTCACCTGGGCCGTCGGATCCACCGTCTTGATGGCCAGCGCCGTCCCGATCCCGCCCTGCGTTACCTCATCGTAAGTCGACGGCTTCGGATGCACATCTCTGTGCACTGCATCCCACCACGCCGGCTCGTTGTCCAGATCCCAGATCGCCACGCCTTTACCGCTCGCCCCGTTTCCGTAGCTCGTGTTCGTCACAATCGAATTGACCCATCCTCCGGTCCACGTCGCCTGTGCCCACGCGAGCGTTGCCGCGCTGGCTGCGGGCGGAGCCGGCGGCGGTTCCGCTACGCTGGTAATCGCCGGCGTCGTTGAGGTCCCGAAAATCTCGCACCCGCCGGTCTCCGTGCATCCGTCCGTTCCTTCCGGATACTCCCCGTCGCCGCAATTCCCGCTGTAGCTCACCTGCCCCGGAAACGCCGTCTCCGTGAAGCTGCACGCTCCCGCCGTGCCGTTTGACACCCACCCCTGCACCGGCGCCGTGCCCAGCGTTTTTGTTCCCAGGCTGCTGTTCGCCGTGATGAAGTCCGTGAAATTCGTGCTCCCCGTCGCGTTCGGCAACATATCCGCCGCGCCCGTGAAGTTCTCGAAATAGTAGTCGCTCGCGGAATTCGTGCCGTTGTTCTGGTAGTTGTAGCGCGACGTATCGTCCCCGCCCCACCGTGTCACCGTGATGTTGGCGTTCGCCGCCGTCGTCGCATCCAGCCCGAATGCGTTCATCCCATAAATCAGCGGACTGATCGCGTGCGTCTCATCGCCAGCGTTTACCGTCAGCGCCGGTCCCGCGCCCGCCGCCGGAGACACCAGCGTCACCGTGGCCGACGCGCTGATCGACTCGTCACCGGTCGCGTATGCCGTCACCGTTGCCGTCGCGGGCGCCGGAAAGGGGCTCTCGTACAACCCTGTCGCATCCACCGAACCCGCGCTGCCCGTCCAGCCCGTCGGGCCCGTCACCAGCCATGTCACGGCCGGGTTGAAATCGCCCGTCCCCTGCACCGTCGCCGTAAACTGCACCGTCGTGCCCACCGTCACCGTTGGCGCAGTTGGCGTCAGCGTTACTCCTGTGATCGTCGGACCCGTTGACGTTCCCGTGCCGGTGCCCGATCCTCCGCCGCCACATCCTATCGCCAAAGCGCAAACAGCAGAGCTCGCAAGCCCCGCCCAGGAAAACATAATCCTCCGCATGGCCCCGCCAATCTCCGTTGAACGGACCGCTACCGCTCGAAATTCTACTCCTCATGGCCGCCTCCACAACCCCCGTTTTTGGGGCGATGAAAGCACTGCCGTAACCGCATTTTTCCACGGTTCGCCGGCGCTTCTGGCCGCCTCCATGACCTGAAACGCCCCTCATTGTCCTTTCGTTTCCTCTCGCTTGCCGCTGCGCCGCGGCAGTACTCTTCTCGGACCGGACTGCAAGCTGCGCCGGCCCTCCCCCTTATCCCCAGCGCGCTGCACGACGAGACATTCAGACCACCTCCGGGGGGAATCTCGATGACACCCATGTGCCGAAACTGGAGTTTGCTGCGCATCGCCGCTCTGGCGGCCGGCGTCGCCCTCGTATCAGTCACTCACGCGCAGTCGCCCACGCAGGGCACCACACAATCCAGCGGCCAGTCCACGGCCCCCTCCGCCGTTCAGACCGCCGCTCCTGCCCCCGCCGCGCCCACCACGCCTCCGCCTTCCGCGTCACCCCAGGGTGCGCCCGCTCCCTCAACTCCGTCCGCCGCGCTGCCGCCAACCAGCTACACCGCCTCTGATGGCAGCGCCTCCGTCATGTTGCCCGCTGGGTGGAAAGCCGTTGAGGGAACCCAAGGCCTCATCGTCCTCGATGGCCCCAACGCAGGCGAAGCCGCCGTCCTCGGCAAGATTTTCAACGCGCACAACGCTCCCTTTGTTCCTGGCCAGAAAGGCGCGGACAACACTGGCATGTCCATGCCTTATGCTGCCAGCTTCGCGGACAAAGTCGGCATGGTCGTCCAACAGATCGTGGTCAGCGAGGGTAGCCCGCTCCCCCAGGGTGCGGTCACCTCGGTCGCCCCCATCCCGGTTCCCCGCACTCTGGGCCAGTGTGGCACCTTTAGCGGCAATATGACGGGCGCCAGGGGCCAATTCGTTCTCGCCGGCTCCTTTTGCGCCTTGCCCCTCGAAGCTTCAGGCGATTACAAGACGATGATCATGATCGTGCAGCTTCCCGTTGCCGAGTCCGCCAACCTCGCCGCCGTCACCCAGTCCATCCTGGCCAGTTACAACATGCCCCTGAACACTCTGGAATATAACCTCAGGCCCTTCGATCAGCCCGCTGGCCGCGTCGTCCTGCTGGATCCGACCTCCTCGCAGTGCTTTGAACTTGGCGTCATGCACCTCACGCCCGCCGCCCAGTTGCCCCGCGCCTGCGGCGGCTCCGCCCCCAACTAGGCTCCAGCTTTCCCTTCGCGTCGGACAATGTCGGACACGCTCCGCGCGCGCGGAGCATTCCTTCACTCTGCGTGCAACGCTTCCGTCGGATTCACAGAAGCCGCGCGCCGCGCCGGCAGATAGCTGGCCAGCAGCGCTGCAACCGCCAGCACAATAGCCACAGCGGCCAGCGTCGGCACATCCCAGCTGCTCACCCGAAACAGCAGCTTGCGCAGCAGAACCGTCGCCGCAACCGAACAAATCAGCCCCGCCCCAATCCCCACTGCCGCCAGCCATCCCGCTTCCCGCAGGATCAGCCCATACACCGCGCTGCGCTGCGCGCCCAGCGCCATGCGCACCCCAATCTCCCGCGTCCGCTGGCTCACCGAGTACGCCACCACCCCATACAGCCCCACCACGCTCAGCAGCAACGCCAGCCCGGCGAAACCTCCCACCAGAAACGCCGACGAGCGATGCAGCGACGCCGACGGTGAATCGTGCATCCGCTGGGTCATCGTGACGGGGTCGAAAACCGCGAGCCCGGAATCGACGCTGTGAATCGCCATGGTTGCGCTGGACAAAACCGAGTCTTCGTTTTGCGCAGTGCGCAGGGCAACGGCAAATCCGTCGTTGGGATTGTCCGGATTCTGGTTCAGCGGACGATACATACCCGATTGCGCAGCCGCATCGGGTTGCCCTTCCTGAATGTCGTCCACAACGCCGACGATCTCCATCGCCTCCTTCGGGCTTCCCTCGAGGTAGATCTGTTTGCCCAGCGGATCCTCGCCGGGGAAATACGTCTTTGCCATTTGCTGGTTGATCACCACAACGCGCTGCCGCGACGTATCCTCATCGTCCGCAAAGTAGCGGCCGCGCAACAATCGCGTTTCGAACGTCGAGAAGTAACCGGCGCTGATGTCGCGGATCAGCACCTCATTGTGATCGGACGGCCATACCTGGCCGACAATGCGGAAATTGCCGGACCCGTCGCCGTCACCGATCGGCAACTGGCTGGCGAATGCCACCGAGCGCACGCCCGGCAGCGTCGCCAGCCGCGCGCCCAGCTGGCGGAAAAAACTGATCTGCTGCGGAGCAGTGCCGTACGTATTCGCGGTGCCGCTCACCTGCAGCGTTGCCACATGCTCCGGAACGAATCCAATATCGACGCGCAGCAGGCGGTAGAAGCTTTTGCCCAGGAGTCCCGCTCCCACCAGGAGCACCACCGCGACGGTCAGCTCCAGTACCACCAGGTTCGAGCCAAAGCGCCGCCACACCAGTCCCGACGAACCGCGCACTCCCTCCGTTAAACCCTCGCGCAAGTCGGCAAGCAGGACTCGCAGTGCGGGCAGCAGCGAGAACACGATACCGGCAACAAGGGCCACCAGCGCGGCAAAGGTGAGTACCCGCGGGTTCAGGCTGATCTGCTGAAAGTAGGGCATCGTCGCCAGCACGTCCGCAGGGAACAGGCCCAGCAGGAGATGCATCGCGACGCCCGCGAGTGCCGTGCCCAGCACACCCGCGGAGATGGCCAGCACGATGCCCTCGGTGACGAACTGGCGGATCAGGCGAGTGCGCGAGGCGCCCAGCGCGCCGCGTACCGCCATCTCCCGCTTCCTCCGCTCCGAGCGCACCAGCAGCAGGCTGGCAACATTGATCGCGGCGATCAGCAGTAACAGCATGGCTCCGGTGAGCAACACCAGCAGAAGCGGACGAACATTCCCCAGGACGGCCTCCGTGAGCGGCATCATGGTCGCCCCGCGACCATGGTCATCATCCGGATACTGCTGCGCGAGCTGGACGCCGATCCTTTCCGCGTCCGCAAGCGCCGCGCCAAAGGAAACGCCTGGACGCAGACGCGCTGCTCCGACCAGATTGTGGCATCCACGGTTCTTTTCGCAATCGCCATCCGGTCGCTCAGTAGCCCAGAAGTCGGAGGGTTCGGCGGGCGCGAAGTGGAAACTGCGCGGAAGCACGCCGATGATGGTGGTGGGATGGCTGTCCAGCACAGCCGTTTGGCCCAGCACGTCCTTCCGCCCGCCAAACCGGCGCTGCCACGCCGCATAGCTGATCAGCGCGACCCTCGGCGCGGCAGGCTGGTCCTCGCCTGGGCGGAAGTCGCGGCCCAGGATCGGCGCTACGCCCAGGGTGCGGAAGAAGCCGGCCGAAACGCTGGCGCCGTCAGCCGGCTGGGGGCCGGTAGGCGTTTGCAGCATAAAACCGAAGGTTCCGTAGACGTCGAGCGACTGGAAGACCGTGTTGCGATGCAGGTAGTCGAGGTAGTCGAGATACGAAAGATGAAAATGCGGGCCGAGCGTGTTGCTCTCGTGCAGAATGACCAGCCGCGACGGCTCCTTATAGGGCAGCGGCTGGATCAGCGCTGCGTCCACAAAACTGAAAATCGTCACCCCGGCGCCGATCCCCAGCGTCAGAATCAGCACCGCCGTCGCCGCAAACCCAGGATTCTTTCGCAGCTGCCGCGCCGCAAAGCGAATATCCTGTCCCACGCTCTCAAACCAAAAGCTCGTCAGGCCGTGGCTCTCGTCGCCCAGGCGCGCCTCGTTCCCAAACGCACGCGCAACCTTATAGTGTGCTTCCTGCGCCGGCGCGCCCTCCGCCCGCAGCGCCCGTTCCGCCTGCTCGCGATGGAAGCGCATCTCCTCTTCAAGCTCCCGGTTTGCCTGTTCGCGCTTCGCGAAAAATCCAAATTTCCTCAACATGCGGTTGAGCCACTCCATGCGATCTCCTTGCGTCTCTGTTACGCATCCTGCAAAACCCGCGCAATGGCCCCGATCATCTGACCGAACTGCGTCAGCTCCAGCCCCAGCTGCTTTCTGCCCGCCGCGGTCAGCGTGTAATACCGCGCCCGCCGGTTGGTCTCCGTCATCTTCCACTCCGCCTTGACCCAACCCTGCAGCAACAGCCGCTGCAGCGCCGGATACAGCGAGCCCTCCTCCACCTTCAGCACATCGTCAGACACCCGCTTGATGGACAGAGCAATGCCGTACCCGTGCATGGGAGCACGAGTCAGGGTTTTCAAAATGAGCATGTCAAGCGTGCCAGGGAGCAGTTCCGATTTCGCGGCCATGATCTTTACCATAGCCTATCTATGGATAGGAGGTCAATGGCGGCTTCCCGGCGTCCCATTCAAGCCCGGTTTTGTGAGCGGGATTCCGATCTCCTGCACGCCTACTCGCACCGCAGCGCCACCGCCGGATCCACCCGCGTCGCCCGCAGCGCAGGAATCAAACACGCCGCCAGTCCCACCGCCACCAGCAGCACAGGCACCGCCGCAAATGTCGCCGCATCTGTCGGACGCACGCCAAAGAGCAAGCTCTCCAGCATCCGGCTCACCAGAATCGCCGCGCCCGCCCCTGCCACCGAACCCACCGCCACCAGCATCAGCCCGCGCTTCAGAAACAGCAGCAGCAAGCTGCGCTGTTGCGCCCCCAGCGCCGTCCGAATCCCAATCTCCCGCGTGCGCCCCGCCACTTCATACGACAGCCCCCGTACAGCCCGATGCACGCCAGCATCAACCCCAACCCCGCGAATAAGCTGAACAACCGCGCCACCAGCCGCTCGTTAAACAGCAACTGGTCGATCGTCTGCGACTGTGTCGTCATCCGCAGGATCGGCACATTTGCATCCACATCGCTCACCGTCTTCCCCACCAGCGGAATCAGCGCCTCCGGCGGCGCCGCCGTCCTCAGCGCAAACGTCGCCTCGCCCTCCCGCATCGGAACATACGCGGTCGGCCCATTCTCAGCCCGCAAACCTTCGTATTTCGTGTCGCCTACAATCCCCACAATCTGCCACTGCGTCTCTTTCGGATCGCTCGGCCCAAAATGCAGCCCCAGCGGCTCTCTCGCCCCCACAAACTTCCGCACGAACGTCTCGTTCACCACCGCCATCGTCTGCCCCGGCCGCATCTCCGCCGCTCCCAGCCCATGGCCTCGCAACACCGGAATCCGCATCGTCTTAAAATAATCGCTGCCCACCGACAGCATCTGCGCCTCTACCGTATCTTTTCCGCTTTGCCCCTCCACCTTCACATCCTCGGTCCACAGACTCCCGTCCAGCAGCGCGTCCGACGCATAGCTCGCGTTCATCACCCCCGGGAGCGCCTGCAACCGGCTCTGCAAATTTTTGTACAGCTGCTCGATCCCATCGCCCGTGTATCCCGCCAGCCTGGGATTGATCGCGAACAGCAGCACGTTCCTCGTATCGAACCCCGGATCCACGCTCCGCAGCTTCTCGAGCGTCCGCAGCAACAGCCCCGCGCCCGTCAGTACCACCATCGACAGGGCCACCTGGGCCACCACCAGCGTGCTGCCCAAACCAAACCGTCGCCGGCTCCCATGCGTCGCCTCGAGCGCGCCGCCCGCAGTCCCTTTGTTGAACTCCGCAGCCGCGCGGGTCCGCGCTCCGCGCCACGCCGGCGCCAGCCCGAATCCAATCCCGGTCAGCAGCGCCACGCCCGCCGTGAACAGCAGCACCGTCGCGTCCGGCCGCACATCCACTCTGAACGCGTCATGCACATTCGTCGCCACAAACGCCGCCAGAGCGCTCGCTCCCGCATACGCCAGCACCACGCCCAGCGCCGCCCCGGCCAGCGAGAGCAGCAGGCTCTCCGTCAACACCTGCTGCATCACCCGTCTCCGGCTCGCTCCCAGAGCCAGCCGCACCGCCATCTCCTTCTCGCGTCCCGCCGACCGCGCCAGCATCAGCCCCGCCACATTCGCGCACGCAATCAGCAGCACAATTCCTACTGCCGCCATCATCAATAACAGCGGCTCGCCAATCTCCTGTCGAAAACCGACCAGCCCCTCCTGCGCGGGAACCAGCGCCATCGCCGGATTATCCCCCTCTTTCCACACCGGCTTTGCTCCGTGCAGCGCCTCATTGCGAAACAGCGTGTTCACCACCGACTGCGCCTGCGTGCGCGCAACGCCCGGCTTCAGCCGCGCCACCACCGTCAGCCACCACGAACCGTAATCCAGATCCTTGCCCGCCCACGAAATTCCCAGCGGAACCACCTGCGTATACGGCACCCACAAATCCACCGACTTCCCCGGCGTCAGCCGCGTAAATCCTCGGTCCGCCACCCCCACAATTGTGAACACCACGTTGTTCAGCCGGATCGTTCGTCCCACGATGCCCGCCGACCCTCCGAACGCCCGTTGCCAGTACCCGTAGTCCAGCACCGCTACCGGCGCCGCTCCCGGCTGATCGTCCGCTGGCTCCAGAATTCGCCCCACTGCCGCCGGCACGCCCAGCGTCTCAAAGTAGCTGCCAGATACCAGCAGCCCGCGCGCGATGCTCGCCGCTCCATTTCCGCTCAGGTCCAGCCCCGCCGGGCCCGCAAACGCCATAGCGTTTGAAAACAAATCCGTCCGGCTCTGCATTGTCCGGAACATCGCCGTCGGCACCGAGCACCCGTTCCAGTTCCCGCCCTCCGTCGCATGGTGGCCCCCGCAATCCCCATAGCTGCTCGTCCCCAACCCATGCGGCCACACTTGCGCCGTCCAATGCGCCACCAATAGTTGCTCCGGATGCGCCACCGGAATCGACTCCAGCAGCACCGCATTCACCCAGCTGAAAATCGCCGTGTTCGCCCCGATCCCCAGCGCCAGCGTCAGCACCACCACCGCCGTAAACGCCGGCGACTTCCGCAGCAGCCGCAGCGCGAACCGCACATCCTGACCCACAATCTCGATCCCACCGCCCGCGCGACCATCCCGCACCGCCTGCTTCACCTGCTCCTGGCCGCCGCATTCCAGCAGCGCCGTACGCCGCGCCTCCTCGAGAGACATCCCCGCCGCGATCCGCTCCTCCGTCACCGCATCCACATAGCCGCGAATCTCCGCATCCAGCTCCGTCTCCACTTGCTCTTTGTGCAGCAGATTCGAAGCTGCCGCCTTCAGATGCTCGATCCATCCCATGGTGTCACCCGCCGACCGCTTCTTAGCTGACCGTCTTATTGCTGACCGCTTCTTAGCTGACCGTCTTATTGCTGTATTACGTTGCCTTCAGAGCGCTCGCCATCGCCTGAGCGATCGTCGCCCACTGTTTCGTCTCAATCCCTACCTGGCGCTCGCCCGCCTTCGTCCGCCGGTAGAACTTCGCCCGCCGGTTGTTCTCCGACTCGCCCCAGAACGAGCTCAGCCACCCCGCCTCTTCCATCCGATGCAGCGCCGGAAACAGCGACCCCGGCTTCACCTGAAACGTCCCCTGAGTAATCTGCCTGATGCGCCGCGCAATCCCCAGCCCATGCTGTTCCCCATCGCCCACCGCCTTCAGGATCAGCAGATCCAGCGTCCCCTGCAGCAGATTCGTTTGACTCTGTCCCATCCATCCCCCTAAAATCGTTACTCCTATCGAATGACTGTATGAGTATCCTCTGCACTCCTGCAGAATGTCAATAGGAATAACCCGAATCGATTCGACTGGCAGGATATAAATGGCGACCCAGACCCTCGCAAAACTGCACTCCATCGCTCCCTTCTTTGTCGTCGACGACCTCCAGACAAGTCTCGACTTCTACCACGCGAAGCTCGGCTTTGAGATCGCGCACCAGGGCGGAGGAGACACACCAGACAAGGACTTTTGGGGAATCGTACAACGCGATGGTGTGATGCTCATGCTCAAGGCCATCGCGTCTGAGATTCATCCCCAACCCAATCATTCCCGTCATCCCTGGGCCAGATGGGACGCCTACGTTTACACCTCCGATCCCGACGCGCTCTACGCCGAGTACCTCGGCCGATCTGTTCCCATCCACAAAGAGCTGGCAGACACCGGGGACGGACTGCGTGCCTTCGAAGTCATCGACAACAGCGGCTACGTCCTCTGTTTCGGACGTCCTCGCGAGAAATAGCCCGAACCAAAC
>JASHPM010000085.1 GCA_030038115.1 Acidobacteriaceae bacterium
CTCCTCCGCCAGAATCAGCCGGAAGTAAAACAGTCCCACCGCCACCAGAAAGACCGCCGCCCCCGACGGCGGCATCAGGATCGCAACGCTTACCCCAAAAAACCACGACCCCCAATACAGCGGATTCCGCACATACCGGTACGGTCCCGCGGCCATCACCTGCCCCGCGAGCATCGGCCCGGAGTGCACGATGGAGGCTCCCAGATACGCCGTCCCCCACACCCGCAGAACCGCCCCCGCAAACCCAAACAGAATCGCCAGGCCGGTCACCAGCAGCGTCGCCTGATCCATGCGCATCCAGTGCCACTGCGCCAGCGTCGTCGATACTGCCAGCCACGCCGTCGTCGTCGGCAGCGCGAACCCGCCCCGCACCCACGTCCACGGCGCCCAGAAGCCCACCGTGTACAGCAGCAAAATGATGATCAGCCGAAACCGAAACTCAAACTGTGTGGCCTTCACCGGAGCGCATCCTTCAGCCTGCCATGCGCCGCCGCCAGCCGCGCCTCCGCATCCGCGCGGCTCAGCCCCAGCTTTTGCATCGTCACCGCCGTCTTTACTCCCCCGGCCTTCGCCAGCAGCTGCGCAGCCTCCTCGTATCCCAGCCCCGTAATCGTCGCGATAATCCGCGCCGCCCGGTCCGCCAGCTTCGTATTCGTTGGCTGCACATTCACCATCAGATTTCCGTACACATACCCCAGCCGCACCAGCGCTCCCGTCGACAGCATATTCAGCACCAGCTTCGTCGCCGTCCCCGCCTTCATCCGCGTCGATCCCGTCACCACCTCCGGCCCCGTCGCCGGCACAATCGCCATCTCCGCCGCCATCGCCACCGGCGACCCCGGCACGCACGTCAGTCCAATCGTCAGCGCGCCCAGCCGCCGCGCGTGCTCCATCCCGCCCAGCACATACGGAGTCCGCCCGCTCGCCGCAATCCCCACCAGCACGTCGCCCGCGCCAAAGCCGTTCTCCTCCAGATCCCGCGCGCCCAGCTCCGGATTGTCCTCCGCCCGCTCGATCGACCGCCGCAGCGCCGCATCCCCGCCCGCAATGATCCCCTGCACCAGCTCCGGCGGCGTGTTGTACGTCGGCGGACACTCTGACGCATCCAGCACCCCCAGCCGCCCCGACGTCCCCGCGCCCAGATAGAACAGCCGCCCGCCCGCCTCCATGCGATCCGCAATCGCATCTACCGCCGCCGCAATCCGCGGCAGCTCCCGCTCCACCGCGGCCGCAGCTTCCTCGTCCGCCGCGTGGATAACCCGCAGCATCTCCAGCGTCGACACCTCGTCGATCCGCTCCGACGCAGGATTCCGCGCTTCCGTGGGCAAATTCCCCAGCTCAGCCATTCGTGATGAGAATAACCCGGAGCACTAGCTAAACATAGGAGGCCCCCCGGCCCTGCCGGGGAGGCAGTAGAAGTTTGACATTTGCGGGAGTCCATCCAGGATTTCCGCGACGTGCGCCGCCAAGCTGCGCGAGGAAGAGAATCCAGGACCGGTATGAAAGCTTAGGCTACCGGAGCGTGGGGCACAATCTGAATTTGCTTTTGAGCGATTGCGAACAGGCCCCTTTGAGGGGCCAGCAATCGTAATCCCCTCGGCTCTGCCGGGGGATATTTAGTTGTAATTGAAGTTCATGCGAATCTGCGTGCTCACCTCTACCGGTCGCCCCCCTACCAGGTAAGGCTCAAAGCGCCACGCTTTGATTGCATCCAACGCTGGCTGCAATGCTCGTGGGCCGCTAATCACACGAATATCGCCGACCGTGCCGTCCTTCAGAATCGTCATATTCACTACCACCGTACCCTGAATGTGCCATTCCCGGGCTTCTGCGGGATAGCTACTAAGACCGCCGGAGACCCGCTCGCCGGGCATGATCCCCTCGGTAACGGCACGGGTTCTGATTTCTGGCAGATGAAGCGCAGTCCCGGGCGGCGTGAAATCGGCTTCGCTCATCGTCGCCAAAGCCTCTGCGACATCGACCCTGATGTCGGCCTCCCGAACCGGCGAATATCTGCGGCTGGTCTGTGAGAGCGTAGGGTCCTCTGTTGTGTACACCTGCAAGGTCGTCTGCGAGATATGGATAGCTCGTGCCAGATAGCGATTTTGGAATCGAACGAGCGAATTGAATGTAATGACCTGACCCGGTCCCGACTCAATTCTTAAGACAGGAGCATGATCATCGAAGCAGTATCTGTTGATCGACGGCTGGAAGTGGCCATCCTTGTCGGGGGAGACGTGGGGTTCTCCGCCGGGCAGAACAAACGCCTGAAGCGCGCAGACGAGACCATTACCAACCTCGCCGCTTCGCGATTCCAGAAGCCGCATGTGGGCCAGTCCGGCCGGTGTTAACTCCGGAACCGGGTGCGTCAACAAACGTTCGAGAAGAAATGCAGCTTCGGGAACGCTGTGGGGCAAGGCGGCGAAGTCAGCCGAGGGCAGTACATCCTCTCCTGCGGGGATCTCGTTCGTCGTCGGGTCATTCTTGGCTGCTGAGACGACGAACACACCGCGATCCGTGCCCCAAAGCGTCTGTTGGTCGCCTTTGGAAGAAACAGCGATCTTGTACTTCATGTCTGCAGCCCACCATTCCTCCCAGGTCCCCTCACTCGTCACTTGCTTCTTTTCGTCCAGCCTCTGCCACGTAGCACGCAGATGCCACGGCTTTAGATCTGAGCCATGCAGTCCGTTCGCCTGTGACGCGAGCTCCAACAACGCCGCGGGATCGGCGGGCAGAGGCGGCGTTGCGGCCTGAGCAGCCTTGAGGGGCGAGGCAGGACCTTTAGTTTGCGCGCCGCCAACCAATACTGCAGCAGCCAGCACGAACAAGGCGGCAATTGCGCGCGGAGTGAGTTTCACAAGAACCCCGGATAATCGGGTCACCACTTTACGCCGTTCGGACCACATTTCAAGTGCCTTATGTCACGCGCCTCTTCCGAGGATTTGTCTCGAGGTCCAGATCTCGCACCCGCGCCCGCGCCGCCTCCTCCGTCCGCACCTCGCACTCCCACAGCACCACCACCCGCCACCCCAGCCTGCGCAGCGCCGCGGCATGCTTCCGATCCCGCGCCACATTCCCGCCCCGCTTCGCCGCCCAAAACTCCGCCCGCGTGGCCGGGATCACCGACCCGTATTTGCAGCGGTGACAGTGCCAGAAGCACCCGTGAACAAAAATCGCCGTGCGAAACTTCGGCAGCACGATATCCGGCCGCCCCGGCAGATCCTTCCGACACAGCCGGAACCGCAGCCCCATCCCGTGCAGCACGCGCCGCACCCGCACCTCCGGCTTCGTATTCCGCGACCGGATCGCCGCCATGTTGCGGCTCCGCTGCTCGCGCGTGTGTACGTCCGTCAT
>JASHPM010000086.1 GCA_030038115.1 Acidobacteriaceae bacterium
CTTTGAGTCCGGGGACGATGTGGTCCTGCGTGAGACGGGCGAGGAGGTCGTGGATGGCGCTGCTGGATGCGGGGCCGGCAAGGGAAAAGACGAGGACCAGGGTACGGTCGTCAGTCATGCGGATCATGGTGTGGGTGGCGTCGATGCGGCGAACGATTCTGTGCGCAGCGGGGTTGGGGTCATAGAGGAGTACGACACGGGAATGGGGCACGCCGGATGCGGGGAGTTCGGTTGCGTGGAAGGTGCGGACGGGGCTGGGTTGGCCGAACAATGCGTAGCGCGCGAGCGCATCCTGAATGGTGGGATACGCGGCGCTCGAGAGGATGGGTTCGGCAGAAACGGCGGCGGTGAGCTGGGCGACGATGTTGGCGGCGTCGTCCGGCTTGAAGTTGCGGCGAAGGGCGTCGGCACAACGGAGCGCGTCGCGGACGAGAAGGGCGGCGTCGACGGAATCGCCGTTGCCGGAGAGCGAGCCGCCATGGGCGAGAGCATCGAGGCTGTGGGGCAGCTGCTGCTCGTTGAGGCGGGGTATGACGGCGAGGTCGTCCGTCGAGTCGCTGGCAGCGGCGGCGTCGATGACCATGTCGATGCCGAGATGAATGCTGGCGTCGTAGGGGAAGGAGCTGAGCAGGGTTTCCATCTCGCCTTCGGCGGATTCGATGGATTCCAGTCCGATGAAAGTGCGGGCAAGCAGGAGATCGCCAACCTCGAGGGCTTTGGGGTGAGGCAGACCGGTGTAGGCGATCAGCATGTGGCGCGCGGGCTCATAATCCTGGCCGAAGACGCAGAGTTTGCCCATGGCGAGGAGATCTTCGCCGTCGAATTTCTGTTTGCTGCGGAGTTCGCACTGTTCTTTGGCGCGCGCGATACCGATGGCCAGGGCCCACTGGTCGGCGTCGGTGAGGTCGTTGGGGGCGCTGCGGGCATTGTTGAAGGGCCGCATGGCGAAGAGATACGCCTCGGAAGGGCTCATGGCCGGAGCGGTGTTGGGTCCCGCTGGCGGAGCGGATGTTGATTGCGATGGCGAGGCGGGAGGAGGTTGGGTCGGCAGGCTGGCCGGCGGGGCCTGCGCAGCGGGATTGACGGCGGATGGCTGAGCCGCAGGCGTGGGCGGCGTCTGCGATTGCCGGGCAAGCGCGGCACCGGTGAGAGCAGCGAACAGGAGGAGAATCCGCATGGAGCGCAGGGTAGCATGGCGAGGTTTTCCAGAGACAGCCGGAGTGGTTCACGGCCAGATGGCGTGGAGCAGAAATTCGCGATTGCCTTCGGCGCCGGCGATGGGTGAGTCGATGACCTCGATGTCCGCGCCACCGGTTTCCTGGACGCAGGCGCGGACGCGATCGATGGCGAGCTGATGGGCGGCTGGGTCACGGACGATGCCGCCTTTGCCGACGCGCTCGCGGCCCGCTTCAAACTGGGGTTTGACGAGGAGGACGGCTTCGAGGGGAGAGGAGGAACTGCCCTCAGGGGCTAAAGCCGGTCTTTCTTGTTGACCTGTTTCGGCACGGCTGAAGCCGTGCCCTTTCAAGGCAGCGAGTTTTCCAGGCGCATGTTCTGGTGGAATCTCGGCAACGAAGCGATCGCGGACAGCGCGGAGGACGGGAGGCAGGACCAGGGTTGCAGAGATAAAGGAGACATCGACGGCGAGGAAGGAGATGCCGGACGGCAGATCGCCTGGCTTGAGCAGGCGCGCATTGGTGCGCTCCATGAGGGTGACGTGGGGATGGTCGCGGAGGATCTGGGCAATTTGGCCGTAGCCGGTGTCGATGGCGAGGACGCGGGCGGCGCCGTGTTGCAGCATGCAGTCGGTGAATCCGCCGGTGGAGGCACCGACGTCGAGGCAGAAGCGACCGCTGAGGTCGATATGCCAGTGTGCGAGGGCGGCTTCGAGCTTGAGTCCGCCGCGGCTGACATAGCGGAGATCGCCACCGAGGAGGCGGATGGAGGAGTCACCGGGGATGGAGACGCCGGGCTTCTCGATCTTTTGCTCGTGGACGAGGACCCGGCCGGCGAGGATGAGAGCCTGAGCGCGTTCGCGGGTGGGGACAAGGCCGCGCTCGACCAGCAATTTGTCCAGTCTGGTTTTCATGGGCGGATTTTCACGGCGGGATCTTCATGGGACGGGAGTGGTGCATCCAAAAGCAGATTGCGAACCGTGCACTTTTCTCAGAATATGCTCCTGAAGGTGAGATGGATTCGGACACGGGTCCGAGACGCCGTCGCTGCGTGTCGTGACGCGTGGACCGTGACGATAAGTTATTCGACGGCCGTTTGACGAACCGCGATACACTGCCACTGCCGGATCGCGAGCCAGGAAGCGGCGTTCCGGAAAAGCACAGGCGTATGAAGAACACAAAACCGATCGTCACACTCGCCGTGGATATTGGCGGCACGGGGCTGAAGATGCTGTGTCTGAATCCCGAGGGCAAACCGATTACAGATCGGCTGCGGGTTCTTACACCGAGACCGGCGACGCCGGTGCGTCTGCTGGCGGCGCTGAGCAAAATGCGGGAACGGATGCCGGACTTCGATCGAGTGAGCGTGGGATTTCCGGGCGTGGTCAAGCAGGGTGTGACGATGCTGGCCGTCAATCTGGATCCGAAGTGGGTCGGGTATCCGCTGGAGGCGGAACTGCAAAGGCGCTGGAAGAAGCCGGTGCGGGTGGCTAACGATGCGGTCGTCCAGGGACTGGGTGCGATCCAGGGGCGAGGCGTGGAGATGATTGTGACGCTGGGCACGGGCATGGGTTCGGCGCTGTTTGTCGATGGTCACGTCTGCCCGCTGGAGCTGGGGCATCATCCGTGGATAAAGAAGACGTACGAGGATTATCTGGGCCGGCGGGGGCTGAAGAAGTATGGCGTAAAGAAATGGAACAAGCTGCTGCGCAAGGCGGTCGCACAGACGGAGGCGACGTTCAACTGGGATCATCTTTATCTGGGCGGGGGGAACACGAAGCTGGTGACGCTCAAGTTTCGGCCGAACGTCACGATCGTCTCAAACATGGACGGACTGCTGGGCGGGGTGACGCTTTGGAAAGACAGGGAGTAGACAGGAGCCTGTAGCCGGTAGCCCGGAGCCGGTAGCCAGGAGCGTTGGACGAAATTAGCGTGCGGCCAGGTGTTCGGCGTGCAGGCGCTGCAGCGGATTGACGGTGATGCGGCGGCGCTGTAATGCGGCAATGCCTTCGGCGGCAGCGCGAGCGGCGGCGAGCGTGGTGATGGTGGGAATGCGCGCGAGGACGGCGGCGCGGCGAATGGCTTTCTCGTCGAAGTAGGGATCCTGGCCGCGCGGCGTGTTGATGATGAGCTGGATGCGCTCGCCTTTAATGAGGTCGACGATGTTGGGCCGGCCTTCCTTCACCTTGTAGACGCGATCAACCATCATGCCGGCTTTTTCGATGGCGTTGGCTGTGCCTTCGGTGGCGACGAGATGAAAACCTAATTCCATGTACTGGCGGGCGAGGTTGACGAGGTTGGTCTTGTCGCGATCGCTGACGCTGAAGAAGACTGTGCCTTTGAGCGGCAGCTGCTGGCCGGCAGAGAGCTGCGCTTTGGCGAAGGCTTCACCAAAATTGTCGGCGACGCCCATGACCTCGCCGGTGGATTTCATCTCGGGGCCGAGGACGGTGTCGACGCCGGGGAATTTGTTCCAGGGGAAGACAGGCGATTTGACATAGTAGTGCGTGCCGGTTTCGAGGTCGTTGCGGGCGGAGACATCGAGGAATTCGCGGAGGCGGCGGCCGGTCATGAGGCGCGAGGCGATTTTGGCCAGCGGTATGCCGGTGGCTTTGGAGACATAAGGAACGGTGCGCGAGGCGCGGGGGTTGACTTCAATGACAAAGACCTTGTCGGACATGCCGGGCTTGCGCTGGATGGCGAACTGGAGATTGACGAGGCCGATGACGTTGAGCGCGAGGGCGAGCCGGCGAGTATAGCCGCGGATGGTGTCGAGCGTGGCGGGGGCGAGATCGACCGCGGGCAGGACGCAGGAGGAGTCGCCGGAGTGGATGCCGGCCTCCTCGATGTGCTGCATGATGCCGGCGATGACGACGTCCTCTCCATCGCAGAGGGCATCGACGTCGACCTCAACGGCGTCTTCGAGGAAATGGTCGACGAGGATGGGGCGTTCCTGCGAGTACTCGACGGCTTCTTTCATATAACGGGAGACGCTTTCGCCGTCGAAGGCGATGACCATGGCGCGGCCGCCGAGAACGTAGGAGGGCCGCACGAGGACGGGATAGCCGATGCGCTCGGCTCCGGCGAGAGCTTCATCGACGCTGGCGGCGATGACGCCGGGCGGTTGAGGAATTTGTAACTCTTCCAGTAACTTTCCGAAGCGCTTGCGGTCTTCGGCGAGGTCGATGGACTCGGGCGAGGTGCCGATGATGGGAACGCCCGCGGCTTTGAGGCGCAGGGCGAGGTTGAGCGGGGTTTGCCCGCCAAACTGGACGATCATGCCAACCTCGGCGCCGCCGGAGGCCTCGTGTTCGTAGACAGCGAGAACGTCTTCGAGGGTGAGCGGCTCGAAGTAGAGGCGGTCGCTGGTGTCGTAGTCGGTGGAGACGGTTTCAGGGTTGCAGTTGACCATGATGGTCTCATAGCCGTCTTCGCGCAGTGCGAAAGCAGCGTGGCAACAGCAGTAGTCGAACTCAATTCCCTGACCGATGCGGTTGGGGCCGCTGCCGAGGATGATGAC
>JASHPM010000087.1 GCA_030038115.1 Acidobacteriaceae bacterium
TCCAAATGGCTTGCAGCATGAACCGTCACATCTACGCGACCGGGCTCTGTTGCCGGCGTCACCCTCATCACGGAGACATCAGGCTGCACGCGGTTCTGGATCTCGGCGATCGACGGCAGTTTCGGCAGCTTATCCTGTTGGCCCTTCATAATCGTCGCCAGCAGGCCTGGCGTGTAGTAGTCACGCATGAAGATCTCCAGAGGCAGCGGGCGCATAGGATCACTGCCTAGAACCCAGCTTACGGGTAACTCCCCATCGGAGAAGTTGGTATCGAATCTCCCGTAGCTGTCGGTAACAACCCAACTGCCGTCTGTGAAACCGATCATCGCCCCTAGCTCGCGGCCAGAGATTACGTCCCAGATTTTCGTTGTCCCATCTTCGCTCCCAGTTAATGCGATTCGCCCGCCAGCCAGAAAGGCAACGCTGTACACTTGACCGGTGTGGTCTGCGAATATATGAATCTCTCGGCCTGTTTCTGTGTCCCAAAGCCTTGCTGTACCGTCGAAAGTTCCCGCTAAGATTTCCTGTCCGTTGGGCGAGAAAGCTACGCTTGTGATTTCCGAGCGCGTGCTAAAAGTGTGGACTTCGTGCCCAGTTGCCAAATCCCAGAGTATTGCCGTTTTGTCCCAACTCCCTGTCAGAATCTGCCTACCATCCGGCGAAAAGGCGACGCTGGCGACTTGGGAGGAATGTCCTGTGAATTCACGGATTTCCAGCCCTGACTGAGCGTCCCAGAGCTTGGTAGTACCGTCACAGCCACCTGTCAGCACCAATCGCGCGTCGACCGAAAGCGCCGCACTGCAGCTGAGGTTCGTAGGCTGGTCCGTCCTGAGGATGGTAGGCTTCGCCTGCGGTTCGTTCAATGGCTGAATCGTCATCTGCATAGGCTGCCGATTGCCGAGATCATGAAGCACCTGCCCTGTCGTCAGGTCAAGAATCGCTGGGTTCTCTGTAGGCGAACCGACCGTTACGACAAATCCGTCAGGTACAGAAAGAGCTGCTGCATTTCCAGGTACATTGGGCAAGTGCAGCAATGGGCTCCCCGTTTCACCATCCCAGACCGTCATCCAAACCGAATCTCCTGTGCTACTGGTTACGATCGTTTTCCCATCTGCAGACATCGGAACACTTGTCCCCCAAACCGTCGAACCGGGAAATGAATTCCGTAGCCTCCCTGTTACCGTATCCCAGAGCCTCACTTCTGCATCTGCGCTGCCAATCAGGATTCGTTTGTCACCTGACGCTACACCAATACTATCTACCGCCGAAGAATAACCGTGACAAGTTCGAATGAGATGGCCGCTCTTCGTGTCCCAAAGCTGTGTGACGCTGGTATAAGTTCCCGTCAGCACCTTGTTCCCGTCCGGTGAGAACGCCACGGCGTTAACGATTCCTGGGTCGCCGCGCAAAATGTAAATTTCCTTTCCATTCTTCACGTCCCATAATCTCGCAGTTCCATCTGCGCTGCCCGTCAGGATGTATGTGCCGTCCGGCGAGAAAGCGACGCCCTCAATCGCGGAACCGTCACCTTGGAACACTTTCATCAGTACGCCGGTCTTCACGTCCCAGAGCCGAGCAGTAGCATCCTCGCCGCCAGTCAGGATATGTTCACCGTCCGGTGAAAAGTCAACGCTGGTGATAGAATCCGGTGACAAAATGGTGTTCGCATCAGAACTGCGGTACATCGTGAAATCTCTGATCTCGGCCCCTGTCGCAGCGTCCCACAACTTCGCTGTCCCATCATTACTTCCCGTCAGTACAAGCGAGCTATCTGGTGAGATTGCCACGCTCCACACTTGAGACGCGTGGCCCCAAAATGTGCGCAGTTCCTTCCCTGTCGCAGCTTCCCATAGTGTGGCTGTCCGGTCTGTGCTCGCCGTGACCACATATCGGCCGTCACGTGAAAACCTTACACATGTGACGGCACCGCTATGTCCCTTGAAACGACGAATCTCGGCACCAGTTGTTGCGTCCCATTCGATCGCTTCAGGGTCAGCTCCGCTGCCGATCACAGCGCGTCCATTAGGTGAGAACGCTACGCTCTCAACCATTCCGTCCAAGCCCTTGAAGGTGCGGATCTGTCGTCCGGTTGCTACATCCCAGAGTATCGCCGTTTTGTCGGAGTTTCCGGTCACTGCTTGGTTCCCGTCGGGCGAGAATGCAACGCCGTAGCCGTTCATCAACCCACTGTGCCCAAGTTGCGGCACCAGTTCGATTTCATCAGGAACCTGTGCTTTGGTGCACATACCGGCAAAGAACACAGCAAGAAGTATCCAAGTTCCTGACGCAGACTGCATCTGTTAGCAACCTTTCCCAAGGATGAGCTTAACTGTTCATGCCTCCAAAGCAACGACCGCAGCTCATGAGGGCCAGCTCTTGCTTCAGTCGCGAACTCTTCCTTCGACTCCCAGTTAAGGTCGCGCCCTTTTTCGTCAAGTCAAGGACCTATTTCCGCTCAATGAATTGGGTTCGAACTAGGCACAGCCGGCGCGGCCGCGTCTTCCGCCGGACACCCACCGGCGTGGAAAATCACTTGTTCTTTTGGATCGAAATGAACATTGCGCAGGTCGCGCTCAAAGTGTTTTGCCGGCAACGATCCGCCGTAGTCGTAGACGTTTCCGGAGCAGACCAGATCGCCGCCCGTGGCAAACAGGGCATACGTTCCCGCCGAACCACCGCTATAGCGGAGCTTTGTACCTAGAATGTTGCTTCTTCCCGTCACCGATCCACCAGACTCAAGCGCTTTCACCATGAGGATATAATGACCAGTTGTCGGCGCGCTTAAGTTGCCCGTCTCGATATTAAAGCTAAACCCGAGTCTTTGAGCCAAGCCATCGGCGCGAAGGATGATGCTCATCGAACTTGCTGCACTCGTCGATGATCCCCCAGAAGAATTCGCGGAGTTTTGATTGATCGGTTCCGTCGGGGCTTCGTTCGCTGGATTTTGATTGTTTGTTGCAGTTGATGTTCCGGAGCCCTTCGAACCATTCGACGTGCCAGATCCATTTGTTCCATTGTTTGCAGGCGAACCGCCATTCTCCGTCTTCACGGGCTTATATCCCGCAAACGTAGCCATGTAGTTATCAATGTCAGCGATGGTTTGCTTGATTTCAGCAGCCTTTGGATTATTTTGCAGATCAAGAGCTGCGAGACACCCACGAGCCATCAAGGTTCGCTCCTTGCTGCCCAAAAAGGGGGAAGTGGTCTCGCCCGTTACCGCAAGGTTGCCGGGATCATACGAGGATGGCATCACTACAGAGATATGCAGCGCCTTAAGTTCACGTGCGACGTCGTTCAGAAAAGCGAGGTCCTGAATGTTTCCAGTTACTGACGCTGTGACTTCCTCCGATTGAAAGAGCCCCAATACATTCTCCGCCAAAGCCAGAGGTGGGCCTGCTGGCGACATGCTGAGCAAGGAATCTAGTGACAAGGTGGAAGTTCCAGAGCGCGCTGTGGATTGGCTCTTCGGACAGCCGAGTGGCGCTGCTTTGTCTTGCAACTCCTTCAACTCTGCCATGGCGGCGCGCCACTGGGCAAAATCCTCCAGTTCCGCTTTCTCGAATGGAAGCAAAACGATGGTAGTCGAAGTTGCAATGGTGGGGACTGTACAGGGAAGGTCATCGGTAGGATGATCGAAGTCCGGCTTGGTCCCGCTGATCACTCCCGCCACATCGCAGGCGATCGCTTCACTGTTGGATTCCAGCGCGCGATACGTGAGCATCTCAGTTTCAATTGAGAAGCCGGTCGATGGAGAAGGCGAGGATCCGCTCTGTTTTCCGGTATTTGCTGTTGACTGCGCTACACATACACCTGCAGCCGCAAGCGCGATTGCCAAACACAGTGACTTCCCATTATTGGAGGGTAGAGATCTTTGAGAATTGGGCATCTGAAAACCCCCGCCTGAGTTCGCGATAAACATGTAAGACAACATGGATTACAAGGGAAAATGAAGTAAGCAAGGATACCACAATTGCAGCAGTCACTCGGCGACCGAGAAGAATTTTCTTGCCGACAGAAGGATAGTCGACTACTGTGATGCTGTCGGTTTCCCAGACCCAGGCCGCAAGCGATTCCAGAGACGAGGAAGATGCTATGCCGCGTCGATCATTTAAGATTCTCGCTTTATCTTCGTGTCTTCTTTGTAGCGTGCACTCTTCCGCTCAAGCACACCAGGGATCGCCAGACAAATACGCACTCCTAATTGGAATCGATGAATACGACCACAGCGCCGACCAGATTAAAGCTCCGGATTCTAAGGCCCAGCAGATCGGACGCTTTGCCCCCGATATGACCTATCCAGACCTGCAAGGGCCTGACAACGACGTCGATTCCATACGGAAGGTCCTAATCTCAAAGTTTCACTTTTCAGACGATCCCGGGCATATGAAGGTTCTCCTCGACGCAGAAGCGACGCATGACGCGTTGATTGCAGCAATGCAAAAGTACCTGGTCGACTTGCCGCATAAGGACGACACTGCGGTGCTCTACGTCTCATCGCACGGATCATTGCGCATCTACGCGCGCGGCCAGGGCGAAGGGCAGCTCTATAACCTTCTCGGCAATGAGAGCGACCAGCGCCACGCCGAAAATACGCTTGTTCCTTACGATTGGTACACGGGCGTGGACGACGTCTTTAGCCGTGATCTGAGGCATTTTTTTCGTGAGGCCGCCGACAAGGGAGTCCATGTGACTGCCATCTTTGATACATGTCACTCCGGCTCCCTCGGACGAGCGGCGCTGAGCGGCAAGCTCGTTTCACGTGACTTTGATTTCGATGGCCGTGAGATGACACCGAATCCATATGCTCGTGAGGAGCGCCCTACCTTGCCACAAGACGATCCCCTCACTCCAGTTCTCATACTGTCTGCGGCTCAGAAAGACCAACTGGCGATTGAGGACCAGACAAGCGACCCGCACGGGGTTTTTACGAGGGCGCTTGTCGAAGCCCTTAACGCATTGCCTGCAGACCGGCCTGTGTCGGACGTTTTCAGTCGCCTGCAGGTTTCCATGGAGCTTGCTCCGAACTCCATTCACCAGCAGCCGGAGTTGGATACATCGCCTGAGCGCCGCCGGCAACCGATCTTCGGCGGAGAGGTTGCGCAAGGTCCCACCACAGCCGCGGTCGTTCAAGTGAATTCCGATGGCGTATTGCTCGACATAGGGATCGTTGCCGACATCGGACCGGGTAGCCTGTTTACGACAATGCCGACTGCAGGCGGCACGCCTGTGGAACTCAAAGTGACACAGTCGCTTGGGTTGGGGCGTTCGCTGGCACAGATTCAAACTCCGGGGGGCAAAGTTGAGGCCAAGGATATCGTTCAGCTTAAGGCGGCTGTGCCCTGGCAGTGGCCGGATCTCCTCGTTTATACGGGCGCCTCTAATCCCTCATTGGCGGAGGTTCAGGACGCTTTAGCAGCTGTCGTGGCGGCGCATATAACCCTCGTTCCCGATCCAAGCCGGGACCCATGGAATTACCACATTTATTGGGACGCGGGCCATTGGATGCTCAATGCGCATAGCAAGTCTTTGCCCGGCATTGTCTCCAAGCCGCAGCTTCCCTCTGACATAGGCGCACGCTTGACTCCAAGATCGCTCAGCCGCATACCGGGAAGCAGCGCGGTCTGGTTCGATCCGCCGCTTCCGAAAGAGGTGTCAGATGGCCTTTTCCCGCCGTCCCAGGGCGATGAGCCACCCATATCGGCCAAGCTCACTACCGAACGAGAAAAAGCGGTGTATGTGATTGGCGCTCGCGTAACCGTGGAGCAGGGAAACGCCGCAATCTCGTTTGCATGGTTCAAACGTGCCGACGTCGACGCCGAGGTGCAGACTCCGGACTGGATGGGAGATGGCTGCTCGCCGGGATCGAGCTATCCCTTGCGGACCGATTGGTCCGACAGCTCGTCTCCGGATTTGACTGCCGCGGCTCTCACAAAATTCGCAGTGAAACTGGCCAAACTGAACGGCTGGTTCCTACTGCAGTCGTCACCTTTGAGCGGGCACTCTCAGTTTCCCTATACACTTGCCCTGCGCCCCACTGAGAGCAGTGAAAACATCGGCGAAAACGGAACAACCTATTCGGGGAAATATTATCTCGAACTCGTTGGCAATCCTGCGCCAACAACGCAACCCCAATGGGTATATGTGCTTAACATCAGTTGCGAAGGTGATGGCATAGTTGTCTGGCCCTATGACGGAGACAGCACCCATAAGTCTCAGGATCCCGCCAAATTTCCTGTCGATGACTCGAATAAACTGGCAAATGAGATTCAACTACCTGGCGAGCCATTCCCCGTAGCGGCCCCGTTTGGGACCGATACTTACCTTCTACTAACCACCTCGACTCCATTGAGTAATTATCGTGCCTTAAATTTCGATGGTGTCGTCGGTAGCAAGGGTGCAACCAATCCGCTAGAAGATCTGCTGTTCGACACGAGCAGTGGAACGCGCGAGACAACAGGCCCGATCCCGACGAATTGGGGATTATGGGCGATGCAGGTGCAAAGCCTGCCAGACAAAACCAAACCACCTCAGTGAGCGAAGCATTCTATGAGCCGTCTGTGGAACGTTATGCGGCGGATTTGCGCGACTATTGCCGCGATTTCACTCGGATTCAGCCCGAAGCTGTTGTGCGCGCGGGAGAGCAGCCACGCCGAACTAGTTGTGCAGAGCGGCCACTCCCCTTCGGCCGCCATTGTGTCGGTTGCCTTTTCGCGAGATGGCTGGCTTGCGCTAACTGCTGGAAGTAGCGAACGATAAGGGAGATTGTCATCTGCAATCTTGATAGCGGATGCCAATTGCACTGTTGCTGTTTGTCTCAACTTTCAACGCGTGACAAACCGCCGAGTCACCCACCGACGTAAGTCCTCACACAAGTCGCCAAAGCTTCATGATGCTTGTGTCCGGCAAACCGGCAAACCGGACATTTCGGCCTGCCGGGGCCGGTTCACGGACGCTTTCCCCCGAAAAGGAAGTATGGCCGACCATCCGCGCCTTTGATGTGGCATCGCATTCGGTACCTCAGCGCGATCCTCGGGATTGACACCCATCATGGCGGGCAAGTCCTCATCTGAGCCCGCCACTGCTACAGGCGCACGGGCCGCCTGTGATCCAGGTTGTATCAGTTGTTCGGACGCAACGATTCCCGCGCGATGTATTTGCCGTCTGAGAATACCGCGTCGATCGAATCGTAAGCTGATACATTCACCAGCGGATTCTCCCTCAGCAGCAGCAGGTCGGCGCGTTTGCCCACTTCAATGGAGCCCAGTTCACGCGACAGCCCCAGGGTCTTTGCATTGTCGAGTGTGGCAGCACGAAGGATCAAAGCGAGCGGCGCTCCAGCGTCGGCCCAATCCTGCAATTCCATTCTTCCATTGAGCCCCGGTGGATTGCCGAAACCGTCAACTCCGGGCGTATCGCTGCCGAAAATGAGAGGAACATGATCCTGCAGCATGATTTTGAACGTTGCCTGGGTTCTCTTGATGGCGGCATTAAATAACGGCTCGAAACCGGGAGGCGGAGAGGCTTTGCTATATTCGTCGGCCACCGTTACGCGAGCTTTCACTCCGTCGGGCGAGCGCAGATAAGTGATTACAGAAGACGGTAGAGCAAAGGCGAGCCTCGGATCGTCGAGCAGGCCGGGATTGAATATTGCTCGCTCACCAGCAACGGTTTGCATGGTGGGTTGTACGTGCACATGAGCGCGTGCGGCCGCCTCGATCAATTCGCGGGCAGATTCCGGCGGGACCGCATTATCCGGATCGCCAGACCAAACCCAGAGGCCGTGTGCGATGACGTCGGCGTGTGCATTGAGCGCGGAGCGCCAGCTATCGACGCCGTTGGCATGGACCATCAGAATCAAATGACGGGCCGTGGCCGCCGCCCGTATGTTTTGGAGCGTTTCCGTGTGCATGTAGGGCCAGTGGAACATCCCGAATCCGGGCTCGACGAAGGCCTTAACACAAACGGCGCCCGCGTCGGCGGCCCGCGCCACAGCGTGATCGGCGGTGTAGTTCGCAGAGTTGAGATTCGCAGGCCAGGATTTCGCCTCCTGGGGCTCATAGATGAGATTCGGAAAGTTCGGGGACGAGGAGGGAGGAACATCAAAAGCCATGTATCCGCCGGCGACTTTGATTCCCGGTCCGCAGGAATAGAAGCGAGGATGCACCGGGGTGCCTTCGAACCATGCCTGGTCCGTTGGCAATAGATCGAGATCGACGATGGAGGTAAAGCCGAACGCGAAATAAGCACGGGGAACCTGGGCGCGGTAAGCGGCCCAAAGCTCCGGGTGGGCGGCGATGGCGTCGTCGTCCAGCGCTGCGGAATGGCCGGGGTGGACGTGCGAGTCAACCAGACCTGGAATTAGGAACTGCCCGGTTCCATCGATCTGACGAATACCTTGCGCCACCGTAAGTCTCGTGCCAATTTTCGTGATTCTGCCGTCGCGAATCAAAACGTCGGCGTGAAGCAGAGGAGCAGGGCGTTCGGAAGAAATCAGCGTCACGTTGCGGATGATCGTACCGTCGGTGGTGACCTGCTGTGCGCGGACCGCGGTCGCGATCATTCCGAGCGCAAGAGCAAGTCCGGCAGCCGCGACGAAGTTGGACGTTTGGCGGAGCACGTGGAGGGCGCGAGGGCTGAGCTGACCCATAGTGATGGTTTCCTTCTGGCCTGAGATACGACCTGTCGAAGCAGAAAGTTCATTCATCACTCGTGCGGCAGGCCCGTCAACGCGCAGAACGCAGCGGCCCAAAGCCATCCAGCTGGGGAAAGGGGCGAATCACCGGCAATACGAAAGTTTCAGCTGCGGGACCAACCTAAAGGGTCGGAAACTTCCATATTTGGCCAGAAATCCGCCCCATTCAGCCTCTCCCACGATGCTCACAATCACGCTACGTTTCGTTTACGCGCGATTCAGGGCCAATAGTCCTGCTGGAGGCTCACTTTTGGTTCGGATGGCTTACACGGGATGGGCAAGAGGCCTTATGGGCGGGTCGAGAAATGGAAAACGGGATTGGACTGGTTCCTCTTCGCCTCAAGGCCGCTTTCGATGTCCCACAATCGCGGTACGTCTCGGTTGCGCGGCTATCCATGGGAAATAGGCATAGTCGTGTCGCCATAGGCTTAATCCGCCTCACGTCGGCAGAATCGGCGCACGAGGGTTCGGTCGCTTTTGTCGCTTTGGTCCGGCCCATTGGTCTTCGCGACAGCTCACCGATGGGATGTACTACACGTCCTCAGGATTGTCGAACCAAATTGAATGCCGATGGATGGTGTGATTAGCCAAGGAAAGGTCGCGTCTGACTTCGGCGCTACCGTTTATTACCTCAGGTGGCGGGTCGGTCCTCACACAGCTTCCTTCGGCGGTTTTCTTCACAAGCTGCAAAGCTCGCTCCAACTGCTTGGTGCGAAGACTGACCAGTTCCTCCAGGTTGCGGCTGTGTTCGACCAAACTCCATTCCAGACGCTTGACCTCTACCGCGCGCCGGACACTCGCAACGAGCGCATCCGGGTGAATCGGTTTGCAGATATAATCCGAAGCTCCGGCCTCAATCGCGCGAACGGCCTGGCCGGCATCGTCAGATCCCGTGATCATCACAAAGGCGACATCAGGAAGTCGAGGAGGAGCACGAGGTGTTACAAGAAGCTGAACTCAGCGGGCTGCTGATTCAGAGAACAACCTCGGAGGCTCCTCGGAGACGACATGTACTACATCGGACTGGATGTTCACAAGAAGACGATCAGCTTTTGCGTGAAGGATACAGCTGGTCGTGTGCTTCAGGAAGGCCGGATCGGCTCAACCGGCCAGGAACTGGATGCGTGGATCGGAACCGTGCCGCATCCCCGCAGAGATCGGAGCGTGTCGTTGCTCGCTTTGCTTGGAAATACCCCCTGAATCCACAATTCACTGACTAAGCCGCCCGCTTCGGCGGAACCCGACCAAATCTAGCAGCTCGTTTTGCAATCTATGCATCGCGAACATAGTTTTCTGCAATCGCAAGGTCAACTGCGCGCCTGCGTATCTCCTCTACGAGCTGAATAGCGTCGAGTTGGCTCATGCCGCCGTCCTCAGGAGGCACTGTGATAGGAGTTCAGCAATCAGGAAATGAGATCCGCGTCCAGTCTCTGCGAGGCGCCGAAGAGCGGTGTCGTCCTCTGAGGCGCGGCCTCCTCGATCTAAGCAGTCGGCAAACCTCTTAATGAGTTCGCGGAGCGTTACACTTGATACACCCACTAGCCGCGCGCAATCATTTGCAGCCTTCCGTGTTTTGGCGGATATCTCGTCGGTGTCCGACGGGAGTAAGGGACAGGTAAAAGGCGACGGATTTGTCCCGTCAGCTGCAGGCGATCAGGGGCTACGCCGCGGCTCACGATGATGATCGTCCTAACGCCATTCCCGAGGATTTCAGTCATCATCGCCACCCACGCTGGACGGTCGAGGGACTCTGTTGTCCCAGACACGCCTTCTTCCCTGAACACTCCAGCGATCTTTATCTCGGGCTGTTGGCACCGACCTGGTCCCGTATCGCTCGATTTCCTTCAATGATCACAAACTTTTCGACTTCCTGTCGTCGGTGAGAAGGCGCGTGGCGCCGTACGTGACTCGCTGATTCCCGATGCTGATGCTGGTAAGCGGACCATCGTCGTTACGAGACGAGTGAAGGGTTGGGGAGTTCCGGCGTCAGGGCACAATCTTGTGCTATATAAGGGCGGTCATGCGAGAGGTGCGAGTCTCAGTGCGAACTCTGTCGGCGGCCAGGCGATCCTTCATCGTTACGGAATCTCATAAAAAAGTGCATTGCCAAAGAAGAGAGCTGCACCTGCTGATGCCGCCAAAATGAGCCGGCTAGGCATGGGGCTGACCTCAGTACGATGGCTTTCCGCTGCGTTACGTGGCGATTTGGGGCGTAGTTGACCCAGCCTGGGTCCCCGGGGGGCACCCTGGGGACCGTACTGTCTTCCAGGTTGATCGTGCGGCGCGAGGTGATTTTCACTGATGCGTCGGAGGCAGAGGCAGAGGCAGAGGCAGAGTAGTGCCCCTCCTTGCTCTCCCCTCCGTCGGGCAGGAGCTAGATCGACACTATAAAATCCTGGAAAAGAGTGAGGCCATGATATGGGGGCCAAACGCGTGACTGCGGGGAGTGAGAGTACCTGGCGACAAAGCGTATACGAGGCGTCAACGGCCTTCAACGAAGCGCTCCTTGTTGTTCGGCACGATCTTCATCAAGCGGCGAAAATGCACCCAAACGACGTAAAGGCGTTTGTGTCCTGGGTGCGCCACAATGGACTGGCCGTCAGCACACTTCAGGCTCGCGGAAAGGCCAATGAATTCGACCCAGAAATCTCTGCCTCGTTACGGCTATACATCGGGTACGTGCTGCGCTTTCGCGTGTACCTAAAATTTGTCCGGCGCGAGAGCGCACTGGAGTTTGTGCCCAATTATGAGGGTTCCCGACACTCCCAACTGAAGTTTAGGGTAAGACTGGGAAAACTTGTTCCACTTCCAGTGGAACCGGAAGCTGACGTGAGAGATCGTTTCGCGTCCATTGGCGGAATCCCTGCGCAAATCAGGAAGCGTATCAAGGACAAAGGTTCGCGTATCCTGCTGACCGAGCAATTCAAGCTGGCTGACGCGGAGCTGATGGAGAGAGGTATGTCTAAGGTGGAAGTGGATTCTCTTAGAGCATCGCAGCGGCTGCGCGGATCCAACCCAGAGGACGCCAAACTCCGCATTGTTGAAGTTCACTCCGAAGACACCAGCGCGGTCACTGAGCTTCTGGATCGCGCTTACGATCCTTTGTCGATCACATTCCTGCTCGTTGAGTCGCGGGAACAGCCACGCCTCATGTGCCTGGTGGGCGAACTAGTGAGCAATTACGAGTGGAATCAGCTGGGAGTCGTTCGCGCCATTGTGCACAAGGTTAGGCGTGGAAAGGGACCGGCAGGTGCGCCTGTCAATCTTAAGCAGTTTGCTCAGGACATTGACCGGATCCCACCTGACGGCAAGCTCTCAACACCATATTTGGTAGGGATGATCGGCGGACATGGCAGCGATATTGAGATCAAGCGAATAGAAAAGCGGCTTCAACGTGCAAAGTCGCGTGCAGAACGTGTGCGGCAGCAAATATCCTTGTAAGAAGCGCCGACGTTTTTCACGTCTAATTGTGTCCACGAGCATTCCCCCGAAAGTGGCCCGCCCGCGCGTTCTATGCGGTCTTTCTAAATTCCGCCGTAATTGCGTCTGCGCATCATCTCCTTAAATTGAAAATTTCGTGGAATTTCCGTCTGCGTTATTCGCTCGAAGTTTGCTTGACGATGAGCGATGCTCGAAGTGCAGAAGTATATGCGGATAGGCCTGGAGGTGATGTGGAAGATAACACCAAAGATGGCTATGTCGACTGGCTCAAGGAATTCGAATGGAATTGGGGATGTACCGTGAATCTTCGCCACAGGCATCCGGCGCAAGAGCGCCGGATGCCTGTGGCGAGGATGGATCGGTCGACTCGAAGAACTTGAAGGACACCCCCTGAGCTGGGCACGACTGGCCGAGGTTGGCGAAACGTCCGGCAGGCTCCATTTTCATGGGGTCGTTGCTGGTGTGCTTTGCACAGCGCCAAAAACGGCCGAATCTCTCTGGCTGGGCGGGGACGCCCGGGTCGTCGTGATGCATCGGGCGCTGGGCAGGTGATGTGTTCCAGTACAACACCGCGGTGGTGAATGTGAACGCCACGGTCATTCGCAACGTGTACGCGGACAGAACGGTCATCAACCACACGGCCGTGATTAACAGTCGCGCGAGCTTCAACGGGCCGGGCGGCGTGAACCGCCAGCCGACTCCCCAAGAGCAGCGCGCGATGAGCGCGCGCCACTATCCGGCAACGTCGGAACAGACGCGTGCGGTGACCGAGGCTCGCAGCAATCCGGAACAGCGTTTCAGCGCCAACCACGGTGCGCCGCCGGCAGCGGCGATGGCGCGGGTGGGCGAGAAGCCGGTTGCCGCGACGAATCACCCGACCGCGGCGGAGACTCGAGCCGCGGAGGCCCAGGCGCATGGGAACAAATCGGCTCCTCCGGAGAGCACACGGGCCGCAAATAACGCGCGTTCAGAGACGAACAGCCGGCCAACGAACGAGCGGGCGGCGCCTGAGCACCTGGCGGCAGCAGCGGGTCCGGAGAGCCGGACGGAGACGAACCGAACCGAAGAAAACCATAGAGTAGCGACGACACGTCCGGAAGAACGGACGGCGGTACGACCGGAAGCGAGCCACACGACGACCGCACGGCCGGAAACGAGCCATGCAAGGACTGCGCGGACGGAATCTCGTCCGGCGACGCGGCCAGAGACGACGCGGCCAACGACCACCCCCCATGCGACGGCGCGCACGGAAGCAAAACCGGTGAAGACGCGACCGGAGACCATTCATCCG
>JASHPM010000088.1 GCA_030038115.1 Acidobacteriaceae bacterium
CTTCGCGGCGATCGTGCAGCGGGCGAGCGCGCCATGCGGTTGCTGGGCGAAGCCGAAGCGTCCGGCCCTGAACAGCAGTCCGACTCCGAGCTGCACATGGAGCTCGGATTCCTGGAACAAATCAACGGGGACCGCGGGCATGCGAAGACCGAATATCAGAAGGCTCTGAACGCGGACCCATACAATGAAACTGCGGCGGGCGACCTCGCCGTCCTGGACGCGCAAAGCGGCGATGCCGCTGCGGCCCTGCAGTTGTGGCAGGCCGTCTTTCAGCACGATCCCGGCGCCAGTGCGGCAGGAATCGATCTCGCCGTGGCAGAGTGCCGTGTCGAGAGCGCAGAAGCTGCCGCGCAAACGCTGCGAAGAGTGCTGCTTTTCGATCCGGACAACGATGCCGCGCGCCAATTCCTGCTGGCACTAACCTCTGGCTCGCAGAAGTGCGCGAAACCCTGACCGCGAGAAAGAAAAAGCCTGTTCGACAATTCATCGGGCTTTCTCTTTTAAGGGCGGCCCAGCCCTCGGTTAGTTGCCGGTGCCGGAGAGCAAGATGCTCTGTGGGCTGTTCTGGGCGTTGTCACTGATTGTCACGTTCGCCGTCCGCGACTTCTTCGCCGTGGGTTGGAAGGTGACGGTGATCGTGCAGCTCTTCTTCGATGCCAGCGACGACCCGCAGTTACTCGTCGCCAGGAAGTCGCCCGGATCCGCACCTCCGACCCCGATGCTGATCCCGGTCAGCGCCGTGCCTCCCGGATTCGACAGCGTCACTGACTGGCTCGCGCTGCTCTTGCCCACCTTCACCGTGCCGAAGCTCAGGTTCCCCGCGCTCAGCTGCGCCACCGGATCGATCACCGTCGCATACAGCATCACCGTCTGCGGGCTGCTCGCCGCATTGTCATTGATCGTCAGCGTCGCGGTCTGCGGATTGTAGAACGGACCCGCGATGAAAGTGACCGTCATGACGCAACTCCTGCCCGCGGCCAGCGACCTCGGGCACAGGTTCACCGTGATGAACTCGCTGGAGTCGCCGCCCGAGACGATGGCAATCAGCGGATTGCTGATGGTCATGGCGGCATTGCCGGTATTGGTGATCGTGACTTCCTGCGTGACGATGCTGCCCAGATAAAGAGTCCCGAAGTTGATGCTGGTGGGCGATATTTTGGCAACAGGCGCCGAGGTTGCCGTGGTCACCGCATAGCCGGCAGTTATCGAGCCGTTGCTGTAGTTGGTAGACGAGGGCGTGAAGCTGGCGGTGATGATGTAACTGCCGATGGGCAGCACTGTGGCTCCGGCAGTGAGCGTCGTCGTGACTCCGCTTACCAATGTTGTGTACGTAAACGTTCCGGGCACCGGGCTTCCGTTGTAAGTCGCCGTTGCGTCGAGTGAACCGGCGGCGATTGGTGTGCCATAAGTTTGCGTTCTGGGGTTAGGAGCAAAGCCGAGCGTCACACTGTCCGCGGTTACCGCGTAGCTCGCCGTGGCTGAGGCCGGGCTATAGCTGGAGGACGACGGCGTGAAGGCGGCAGTAATGGTGTAACGACCCGCCGGCAGGATCGTGGTCCCGGCAACCAGCGTGGTCTGGACTCCACTCACCAGGGTCGTATAGGCGAACGTACCCGCTACCTTTTTGCCGTCGTACTTCGCCGTCGCGTCCAACGACCCGGATTCGATGGGCGTGCCGTAGCTCTGTGAGTCGGGATTCGGGTCAAAACTGATGGTCGGCGTCGGCGCCGGGCTGGTCACCGAGTAGCCGGCGGTGGTGGAGCCGCTGCTGTAATTGGTTGACGAGGGCGCGAAGCTGGCCGTAATGGTGTAGCTACCCACCGGCAGGATAGTCGTGCCCGCCACCAGCGTCGTCTGTACTCCGCCCACCAGGGTGGTATAGGTAAAGGTTCCGGAGACCGGTGAATTGTTATACGTAGCCGTAGCATCGAGCGAGCCCGCGGTGATCGCCGTCCCGTAGGTCTGCGAGTTGGGGTTGGGCACGAAGCCGAGCGTGACCCCGGCGGCCGTCACCTGGTAATCCGCAGTCGTCGAGGTGGCGCCATAGTTCGACGAGGACGGCGCGAAGCTGGCCGTAATGGTGTAGCTTCCCACCGGCAGGATGGTGGTCCCGGCCACCAGCGTTGTTTGTACTCCACCCACCAGGGTCGTGTAGGTGAAGGTCCCGGAGACGGGTGAATTGTTATAAGTAGCCGTGGCGTCCAGCGAGCCGGCTGTGATCGCGGTCCCGTAGGTCTGCGAGTTCGGATTGGGTACAAAGCTTAGCGTTGGGGTCAGCATCCCTACGCTGAACGGATCGCTCAGCGTGGAGATGGCCGGCGCCGGACTCGCGGTCGGGTCCAGCGGCAGCGTGGCGAGCAGCTTGTCACTGCTCGTGGAGTTGGTAAAGATAAGGCTGCTGAAGGTGGCCACGCCGCTGACCGTCGAGGCCGTGGCCGGCAGGGTGGTCAGGTCGGCGCTGGTGTCCTCGAGCATGAGGCTGGCCGATCCCGCCGTCAGGATGACTCCACTCTCGGTCACCGTCACCTGCGGCGCCGGCGACATGGCCGTGCCGGGAACCGTGCCCGCCGACGGCGGCTCCGCCGTAAAGCTCAGCGCATAGTTCGTCTGCACCGCGCCCACATCCACGCATGCCGTCCCCGAGGTGTAATTTGTGTAACTCGAATTTGTGTTCGGAAGTCCGCGCTGGTCCGTCGTCACCCCGGCCGGAATCAGAGTGAGCGACCCGCCGCAAATCGCCGCGCTCGCCGGCAGCGGCAACAGGGTCGGCGTTGGCCCGCCATAGTTGCCGAGCGTCGCGAGACTGGGATTGCCGGAGATGGCGTTGGTATTGGACGTGCAGTTGAGGCAATCGTCTTCGAGGCCGCTGCCGCCGTCCTGGTTATCCAGGTTGTTGTAGAAGAGGTT
>JASHPM010000089.1 GCA_030038115.1 Acidobacteriaceae bacterium
CGGGCGCAGGCACGGCTGACGGAAGAAGCGGATACGACCGCGGTGATGAAGGCAAATTTCGACGTGCAGACGGCGGAACTGGACGCGAGTAAGAGCGAAATCCTGTCGAAGATCGACGGAGAGGAAGCCCGGCTGAAACTGGCGGACGCGCAGGAGGACTTGCATGAAGCGGAAGAGAAGCTGAAGTCGGATCAGGAGACGGATCGGGCCACGATCGAGGACAAGATGGAGGCGCGCAGGAAAGCGGACTACGACGCGCAGCGGGCGGCGCATGCTTTGGCGGGGACGACGGTGGTGGCGCCGGCGAGCGGAACCATCAGCCTGGTTTCGCTGTGGCACGGCATGGGAGAAGGCGTGTTCAAAGCGGGGGACCGCGCGTGGCCGGGAGCGCCGATTGCTGAGCTGCCGGATGCGTCGTCACTGCGCGTGGCAGCGCGGGTGGATGAGACGGAGCGGGGGCGGCTGGCCGTCGGCCAGGCGGTGACAGCGCAGCTGGATGCGATTGCGGATCGGCAGTTCACCGGAAAAATCGAGCAAATCAGCACGATTGCGACGTCGGATTTCTCGGCAGGATGGCCGATTCCGCTGAATTTCAATCTGCAGATTGCACTGGACCAGAGCGATCCGCGGCTGAGACCGGGGATGACGGTGCAGATGACGGTGATTGTGGACCGGGTGCCCAACTCCATCACCATTCCGGCGCAGGCGTCGTTCCTGAAATCGGGGCAAACCGTCGCGTATGTGTGGAACGGCTCTAAATTTGAGGAGCGCACCATCCAGGTGGCGCGCCGGAGCCGCGACCGTGTTTTGGTGTCCGCCGGTTTGCACGCGGGCGAACAGGTGGCGCTGACGGATGTGTCCGCGATGAAGTGAGGGTCTTCCAATGCGGCGCGCGCGAATATGGGCCTGGTTGTTCGCCGGCTTGATGGTTGTGGGAGCGGCCACACTGGTTGGGGTGACGCGGTCCGGACGTCTGGCTCCGGCGAGCGATGACGTGCCGCTCGGGACCGTGAAGCGGGGAACGATCGACCTGGAAGTGCATGCGACGGGCGAGCTGCAGGCCAGCAGCACGGTGATGATCACAGCCCCGGCGGTGGGCGGCGATGCGATGCGGATCACGCGTCTGGCGCGCAATGGGGAAAGTGTGAAAAAGGGCGATATCGTTCTGGAGTTCGACCCCAGTGAGCAAAACTACAAGCTTGAGCAGAATCAGTCGGAGCTGGAGCAGGCTGAACAGGAAATCGCGAAGGCCAACGCGGATGCCGCGGTGCTGGCGGCGCAGGACAAAGTGGCGCTGCTGAAAGGGCGCTATGCGGTACGCAAAGCGGAGCTCGACGTCCAGAAAAACGAACTGGTGAGCAAGATCGATGCGGACAAAAACAACCTCGCGCTCGAGCAGGCGCACCGGTCGCTGGAAGAACTGGAGAAGGATTTGCAGTCGCACGCCGACTCCGGCAAGGCCTCTATTGATCTGGCCAGGGAAAAGTACAACAAGGCGAAGCTGGCGATGGATCAGGCGCAGCAGAACCTGGACAAGATGAAGATGAGGGCGCCGATGGACGGACTGGTGTCGATTCAGAAGAACTTCGGCGCCGCCGGGGGCTTTTTCTTCACGGGCATGTCGTTACCAGATTATCGCCCCGGCGATCAGGTGCAGCCGGGCAGCGCCATTGCGCAGATCGTCGATCCGATGGAGATGAACCTGGTCTCGCATGTCAGCGAACGCGATCACAGCAATGTTCGAGTGGGGCAGCTGGTGGAGGCAACGTTCTTCGCTCTGCCGTCGAAAGTGTTTCACGGAACGGTGAAAGACGTGGGCGGCATGTCGATGGGGGACTTTTTGGAGACGAATACCGGGGGCACCTTCGATGTATCGATCCAGCTGGCTGACATGGACGCACGGCTGCGTCCAGGACTGACGGCGAACATCCTGTTGATGGGAAACAGCCAGAAGAACGTGCTTTATGTGCCGCGGCTGGCTCTGTTTATCAAGGACGGCAAGCGCATCGCGTATGTGAAAACGGGCGGCGGTTACGAGCAGCGGGAAGTGAAGATTCAAAGCGAGAATGAGAGCCGCGCCGCGGTTCAGGGCCTGGCGGAAGGAACTGAGGTCGCGCTGATCGATCCTACGGCGCCGCGCAAAGCGGCACCTGCACCAGCAGCCGCCGGTGGCGCAGGGGGAACGCCATGATGCCGGTTCGTGAAGCGAGGCTCCGGGCGCGCGCCGTTTTGGTGTACCAGCAGTGGCTGCGGGACGCGCAGCTGGGGCTGCAAAACCTGACGGTGCACGGGCTGCGCTCGCTGTTGACGATGCTGGGGATGATCTTTGGCGTGGCGGCGGTAGTGGCCATGCTCTCGATTGGCGCCGGTGCGCGGGAGAAGGTGATGGCGCTGATTGAACAAATGGGCGTGCACAACCTGATCGTGGAGGCGAAGGAAACGACGGAGTACCAGGCGCATGCCAAAATGCGCCGGATCTCTCCGGGGCTGACCCTCGAAGACTACCGCGTGATTCGGGATGACCTGGCGGGGATCAACGCATCGACACCGCGCAAGCGCATGACGCCATCGAAGATCATTCCCCGGTCGCAGCAGGATATGCCGGTAGTCTACGGAGTAACTCCGGAATATGAACAGATCGCCGGACTGCATGTGGTGGAGGGGCGATTCTTCGACCAGCAGGACGAAGACCGCGGCGCGCCGATTTGCGTGCTGGGCGGGGCGGCTCGCTGGAACCTGTTCGGGGCCGCGGAGCCGCTGGGGCAGTACGTAAAGGTCAATGAGCAGTGGTTTCGCGTGATCGGTGTGGTAAGCCCGCAGTTGAGCGCGGATACGGAGGCAGCCGAGGCGCCGGCGATGGATGTGAACAACGTCATCTACACGCCACTGAACTCCGCGCTGCTGCGTCTGGAAGACAGCTACAGCGATGTGCGGGATGAGATCGATGGGATTTATCTGAATATGCGCGATGGCGTGGATATGGCCTCAGCGGCGAATGTGGTGCGGGCCGTTCTGGACTCCTCGCATCACGGCGCCGACGATTTCAGCATCGTGGTGCCGGCGGAACTGCTGGCCGAGCAGAGAAAAACCGAGCGGCTGTTCAACGCGGTGATGGTGGCGATCGCCTCGATCTCGTTGTTAGTGGGCGGTATCGGGATCATGAATATCATGCTGGCGAGCATATTGGAGCGCACGCGGGAGATCGGGCTGCGACGCGCGGTGGGAGCCCGGCAATCGGACATCGTGCGGCAGTTTGTGGTGGAATCCACGATGATTTCTGTAGCTGGCGGAACGATTGGCGTGGTGCTCGGCTTCTTCATTTCGCGGCTGATTGCGTGGCTGGCCGGATGGTCCACGATCGTGACGCCCGGGTCGGTAGCCCTGGCTTTCCTGGTTTCGATTTCCGTGGGGCTCATCTTCGGGATCTATCCCGCGACGAAGGCGGCGCGCCTCGACCCGGTAGAGGCCATTCGCTATGAGTAAGAGGACGGCGCCGGGACAAAGCAGCCTTCGTAGCCTCTTCTTTCTCGCTATTCTGCCCAGTTCTTAGGAGCTTTCGTATGAAGTGTGGCCGTGGCGGTCTTCTTTTGCTCGTACTGTCGCTGTCCGTTCTGATCGGGCGGACACAGTCCTTGAAGAGTTATCGCAGCGCGCTGCCTGAGGAAGTCCGTTCGGGAAAGCTGCGGGGACCGCAGCATCTGGCCGATTATGTGAAGGACGGAAAGCTAAGTCTTAGCCTGCGCGACGCGATTCTGCTTACCCTGGAGAATTCGAGCGACATTCAGGTGGGTCAGAGCCAGATCCAGGATCAGAAAATGGCGGTGCTGAACGCGTATGCGCCCTTCGATGCGCAGCTGCAGGGCACGCTGCAGGTGAACCGTTCATCCTCTCCGGGCTACACGGAGCTGCAGGGGGTGGGTCAATCGAGCAACGCGACGTTCAATTCTCTCTTCCAGGCGGGAACGATCCAGTACACGCAGACATTTCAGACCGGGACAAACTTCCAGGCATCCGTATTGAGCAACAAGAACTCGACCAACAGCTCCTTTTACTATTTCAATCCCTTTTTCAGCTCGTCGCTTAACTTCCAGGTGATCCAGCCCCTGCTGCGAGGAGCGGGCCGCTTCGCCAATGTTGCGCCCATCGTCATCGCGCGGTCGAAGCTGGCGCAGTCGCAGGCCAGCTTCGAGGCGGAGGTGAGCGATGCGATTCTGCGGGTGGTCCAGCAATACTGGGCGGCGGTGCTGGCAAAGGACAATGTGGACGTGAGCCAGAAGTCGTATGACCTGGCCGAGGCCAGCTACGAACACGATAAGCGGGCCCTGGAACTGGGAGCGCTGCCGCAGCTGGATATTTATCGGTCCCAATCCGAAATGGCGGCGCGGCGTGTTCTGGTGCTCCAAGCCGAGTATGCGCTGGCGCAGGCCGAGGAGGATCTGCGGCTGACCATCGGTGCCGATCAGGATGGGCAGATTCACAAGCTGCCGCTCGACCTGACGGAGAACCCAGCAGTGAAGGGCGATGGGGAGGCGATGGACCCAGACGCTCTGCTGGCCAGGGCGCTGAGCCGGCGGCCGGAGATCGAGGCAGCGGCCAGGGCGCTGGATGCCGATCATGCAAGCATTCGCCTGGCGCACAATCAGTTGTTGCCGAACCTGTCGTTTACCGGGCTTTACCAGAGTGGCGGACTGGGCGGCGATCAATACAACCTGCTGACGGGACAACTGATCTCGGTAGGCGGATTCGATTCTTCTTTCAGTCAGCTGTTTGGCTTCGGCTATCCGACTTACGGCGGAACTCTGCAACTGACGCTTCCGCTGAAAAATCACGCAGGGGAAGCGGCGCTGGGAACGGCGTTGGTGACGCAGAGGCAGGATCTAACCGCGGCGCAACAGGGGAGGGAAACGATCACGCGAGAAGTGAGCGATGCGGTTCATCAGATGGAAGAAGCGCAGCTGGCGCTGGACGCGGCGAAGACGAGCTACGATCTGGCGCAAAAGTCGCTCGCGGCCGATCAGCGGAAATATGAGCTCGGGTCGGAGACGAATTTCTACGTGCTCGACTCGCAGGCGCGCCAGGCACAATCAGAACTGGTTTTGTTACAAACCCAGGTCAGTTATCAGTTGGCGCGTGCTGCTCTGAACCACGCCACAGGCGACATCCTCGAGCCTTATCAGGTGCAAATCCGGGAACTCGCCAAATAAGCCGCAATTAGAATCCCGATCGGTCTAACTGCCCGGTTTACCGTAATCGGGAGGGACCACGATGACGCTGGCGGCTTCCGGGTTGATGCTGCGACCGCCGGCGACGGTCATGATTGCCGCAGGCAGACTCCTTCGGGTTTCTTGCAGCCCTTGAGGGGGAAATGGTAGGGTCAGGCCGGGAAAAGTTGTTCGGACAGTTTGCAATCCAGGAGTTGGACCGATTCCGATGAAGATGCCGCGGTGTGCCCATCTTGCTGTGGTGCTGGGCGCGCTGTTGCCCGGCGTTTCGGACTTCGTTGCTGCCCAGCAACCATCACCGAACGCGGCATCGATGCAGCAGTTCCGCCAGGCCCTCGCTCTGGCGCAACACAACGATCCACAGGGATGCATGAGCATCCTGAATCAATTGCTGGCGCGGAATCCCCACTTCTCGCTGGCGCTCAAGCTGAAAGCCAGCCTGCTGGAAGATGCAGGCCGCACGGCGGATGCGGCCGCGTTGTACGAAGAGGCATTGCAGTACGCACCCAACGATCCGGACCTGCTTTTCAAGTCAGGCGTATATCAGCTGATGGCGGGCAATCGGGAAGAGGCCATCCGCCTTCTGACTCGCTGCGTCCGGCTCGCGCCGAAGGATGGCGATGCGCAGTATTATCTGGCGCAGGCTTATCACCTCACGGGGGAGACCGATCTTGCGCTGAGCGCGATTCGCGAGAGTGCAACGCTTGAGCCCCGGAACGGGGAGATCCTGCAGAAATGCGGCGAATATTTCCTGAGTGCGGGAAAGTATCCGGAGGCTCTGGATTGGCTGACCCGGGCACAGAAAGCCGACGCCACGTTGCCCCGCATCGACTACGACCTGGGCGCGGCCAGCTATAAGCTGATGGACCTGGCAGGCGCCGAGAAGGACCTGGAGCGTGCCGTCGAGAAGCAGCCGAACGACTTCAGTGTCCTGGATCTGCTGGCCACCGTTCAGATCCACCTCGCGGAGTGGGATCAAGCCCGTGCCACGCTGGGCCAGGCGCTGGCCATCAGGCCGGCTGACGCCAATGCTCTGCTCGGGCTGGGCCATTGCGAGGTGGAGCTGAAAGAGTATGATGCGGCGCTCCAGACATTGCACCGCGCGCTCAAATCCGATCCGACTCAGCTGCAGGCGCATTTCTATCTGGCGCGCGCCTACTCCGCATTGGGGCAAACGGCCGAGGCACAGCATGAAGCGGCTCTTCATCAGCTGATGATGCAGCGGTTCACCTTTATGCCATCGGAGGCGAAACAAGCTTACGAGGACCCCATCGTACCCCAGGCGCGCGCACTGCTGGAGCAGCACAAAGAGGATGAAGCCCTGCAGGTCTATCGGAGGCATGTCAGCGGCACCTATGCAACCGCCGGCGATGCCTGGGTTTTTGCCGGAAAGCTCTATCTCCAGCTGGGGGATCGCAGCAACGGATTGCGGTGTCTGCGTCATGCTCTCGCTATCGATCCGCATGTGCGCGGCGCTTACACCTATGAAGGCATGCTGGCGCTGAAGGACGGCGATCTGAGCAGCGCAGAAGCCGATTTCCAGGCAGAACTGGCGCATGACCCCAACTATCAGCAGGCGATTGCCGAGATGGGAGAGGTGCGCTACCGACAGAGCCGCTGGGCGGACGCTCAACGACTTCTGAACGAGTCAAAGATGATGACACCTCAGCTGCTCTACATGCTCTGCGACAGCGACTTTCACCTGCAGGACATCCACGACGCCGATCTGACCGCTGAGGTCACTGAGGCCTGGGGAAGAAATGACGCCGTTCTGATGCGGGACCTGCTGACGCTGCTTCGCAACAACGGTCAGACGCAGCTCGCCGATCGCCTGTCGCAGGATCTAACACCCTGATGCGGCTTTTCAGGATGTGCTCTCGGTCACCGTAAGCACCTGATTGGCTTTCACATTCTTCAATACCTGCCGAATGCCGCTCGGCCACCTGAGCTCAATCTCGTCGACAACCGCCGCGTCACCCAGTCCAAAATGCACGCGCTTGTCGCTGGAGGAGTTGTAACCGACGGCTGTCGTCGCGTGATTGTGCTGCGTTCCTCGGGGCGTGGTTACCTTCACCCTGGTTCCCAGACCATCGCGGTTGGATTTCACGCCGACTAAATGCAGGATGATCCAGTGCGCGTTGGTCCCGGTCCGGTTCATCAGGATCTTCGGCGATCCATTCAGCACGGTCACGACCGCATCGATCCTGCCGTCGTTGTTGAGATCGCCGAACGCAGCGCCGCGATGCGGCGCCGGCGTAAGAAAGCCCACACCCGCGGTTGCGCTGACGTCCTCAAAGGTCATATTCCCGGAATTGCGAAATAACCCGTTCGGCAAACCGTAGGGCCGATTTGCGATCACGAGCGCGTTGTCCAGGATATCGGCGTTGGCCGTAAACAAATCCTTATAGCCGTCGTTGTCGAAGTCATACAGCCCCGTGCCCCAGGCGGTGAGGCGGCTGGTCTTCGCCGTCAGGCCTGCTGAGCTGCTGACGTCCTGGAATTGTCCGCCGCCGAGGTTTCTGAAGATCGGGAAACCCTCGCCGAACATAGTGGTCTGGAAAATGTCCGGCCTTCCGTCATTATCGATATCGCGAAAATCCGTGCCCATTCCTGCCACCGCGTTGCCAAAGCCGTTGTAGGCCACGCCGGCTTCGACGCCCACCTCGCTGAAAGTCCCATCACCGTTGTTGTGCAGCAGATAATTCTGAAATGTGTCGTTGGAGACGAAGACGTCCATGTGTCCATCGTCGTCGTAATCGGCAAACGAAACGCCCATCCCCTTTCCCACGTACTGCGCAATTCGTGACTCTTCCGAGACGTCGGTGAAGGTGCCGTCTCCGTTATTGCGGTAAAGGATGTTGGGGGTGCCCAGAAACTCCACCGGCGAGCAGTACGCGGGATTGCCCTCCGAAATACAGTGGATGGCCGTGGAGATGTCGTAATTGAGATAGTTGATTACAAGCAGATCGAGCAAACCATCGTTGTTGTAGTCGAACCAGCCGGCCGTGACCGCCCAGGCCTTCCCCAGCTTTGGCGCCATTCCCGCCACACCGGCCTTCGCCGTCACATCGGTGAAGGTTCCGTCGCCATTGTTGTGCAGGAGCTGGTTATGATTCACGCCCGTGACGTAGAGGTCCACGAACCCGTCGTTGTCGTAGTCGCCGGCGGCCACGCCCATGGAATAGCCAAGGCCTTTCAGTCCGGCCCGCTCCGTCACATCGGTGAAGGTTCCGTCGCCGTTGTTGCGGAAAAGACGATTGTTGTAAGCCGCGCTGCTCTTTTCGAGAGAAGGGATTGCTGCTCCGTTCGTGAAGAAGATGTCCAGCAGACCGTCATTGTTGAAATCGAAGAGCGCCACGCCGCCGGTCATGGTCTCGATGGTGTAGCGCTGTGGACTGACGCTGTTGCGGAGCGTAAACGCGATGCGTGAGGCGCCGAAGCGATCTTCGAACAGGATCGGCGGCTGCCCCACAATGCCGGGAGGGTCAGGCCGGGTGGATCGCTGCGGCTGACCCGGCGAAAATACCGAGGCCAGGTTGCTCCGGCTGCAGGCCATGGAAGCGGCTGCGGCCGCAGCCTGTCGAACGAAAACACGTCGCGTCCTGCGATCCATGGTCCCTTGATCAGTTCCTTCCGGTTCGTGTCATTCGGGGGCGGGTTGGGATGACAGCTTAATCCATTATCGCCCGGCAGGCAGGAGGGCTCTCGTCGAGATTTGGGTTAACCGCGAGGGCTCACTTTGCATTTCCCGCCTCAACGTTAACCACGATCCTCACGCGCCATTCGCCCCTCGAAAGCTGGGTACAGTCAGCCGAAGCATGCTGAACTTCCAGGGTAAGCGATGAGTCCGGGAAGCTCAGCCCTCCGAGAAGTTGATGGTAATCGAGCGGAAACGACAGCTACCGCTACAGTTTCCGCTACACTCGAACAGTGGGCGGTTGTAAGTCATTGAAGGGCCTGTAGCTCAATGGTTAGAGCAGGGGACTCATAATCCCTTGGTTGGGGGTTCAAATCCCTCCGGGCCCACCATATTCCAGAGGAAATTCTCTGAGCACGAGGTCCTTCACTCCGTTCAGGATTTCGCCTGCGGGCTCAGACGCCCGCAAAACGGCTCAAGTTCAAATCCCTCCGGGCCAACCAGATTCCAGAGGAAATTCTCTGAGTGCGAGGTCCTTCACTCCGTTCAGGATTTCGCCTGCGGGCTCGGACGCCCGCAAAACGGCTCAAGATTTCGGCTGCGGGCTCAGACGCCCGCAAAGCGGCCCAAATTGCGCTGGGGATTTTGCGTTCGCGCGCCGTTCGCGGAATGTGAACCGTTTTGTGGGTCCCCGCTCGCAACCGGCCGCACCGATTCCCGTTCCTCGCGCATGCTGCTGACGCGCGCACGCCAATCCTGCAGCGACTCCTGAAAGGACTTCGCCCCAGCGTCTGCAAACCTTGCGGGAAAATCGGTGTCGCCCGCCAGGCTTGCCACATGCGCCCACATCTCTGCTTCGAACATGTCCTCCTGCGCCTGCAGGATGAGCATCCAGGCCACCTCCGGTTCGGAGCGGCCTTCATACTCGGCGAGTTCCGCGCCTGTGCTCAGACGATCCTCGGAAGCGTTCTTTTCGACGATGGCGAGCAGATAATTCCGATCCTCGATAACGTTCTCGAAAGGTCCGTTGGCCTCCATCGCGGCCCGAATATCCAGGCTGCGCGTAAGCCTCCATGCTGCCTGGGCGATCGCCCATTTCTGCAGCTCCTTTTCGAGAGACCCGCCGGCGTCGGCGGTGTTGGGGAGCGTGGCGGACAGCCCGACGTGCACGGACCACGCATGGTCGCAAATCACACGCACCTGCTTCAGCAGCTTCTCATCGATCGTTTCCGTGTTATCGGCGTCGCTTGTTTCCCCTGGAATGGAGACATGCCCGTTCTGGCTCGCACCAGGCGTCGCTCTACGCCTCCTGGCCGGGTGATTCGGGGCTGTGGCCAGCCACCGAATCACTCCCTCTATAACCTGAGCCTTCAGTGCGTTTAGCTCTTCCTCTTCTGCAATCCGGGCTTGAGGCGTGGCTGGCTCTTGTGTTTCTGCGACCTGAGCCTCCGGTGTTCTGAGCTCTTCTTCTGCTGCAACCTGAGCAGTCGGCGTTGTCAGCTCTGTTTCTGTGACCTGAGCCTCCGGCGTTGGCGGCTCTTCTGTTTCTGCAAACCGAGCCTTCGGCGTTGTTGGCTCTTCCACTTCCGCAACACCGTGCCTGCCGGAATTGCTTTGGTCCCAGATGCGAGGGTGGATCGTGGAGGAACTCGATTCTTCCTCCCCGTGGCCTCGGGATTCGTGGGACCCGGTGTCCGTCGCTGGGGCAACTTCATGTTTGCCGGAATTGCTTTGTTCCCAGATGCGGGGGTGGACCGTGGAGGAACTCGCGTCTTCCTCCTCCCGACCTCGGGATTCGTGAGGCCCGGTGTTCGCCGCTTGCGCAACTTCATGCCTGCTGGACTTGATTTCCTGCCAGATGCGCGTTTCGGCTCTGGACAAACCGAAATCTTTTTCCTCCCGGCCTCGGGATTTCCGGAAATAGGTGTTGGCCACCCGCCGCGAACGACTCAGGTATGCGAAACAGACGATGGAGGAAAGGAGATAGGAGGCTGGTCTCAGCCAAAAGTGGAATGCATCGATTGCTGAGAGGGAGAGTATTGTCGCCGGGGCCGTAAACAAGGGCGCCAGGTAATATCCAGCCTCAACAACGAGAAAAATCCTGGTGAACAGCGGTCCTATGGGGTTTTTGATGGCGAGCAGGAGACCGGACACTGCGGCCAGCGCGCCAACACCTGCGTTGAGCGGGCCATGTACGAGCCCGGTAACGAGGGGCGTGTTGTTGATGCCAAGGAGAGCGACGGTGGCAGTGATCCCGTCGAACAGCCGAAGGGCGGCGCTGGCCCAGACCCTCAGGATCAGCAGGAGAAGCCAGCCGCCTACACCTGCCGGACCAATGCGCTCCTCGCCCACCTTTTCATTCAATAACGTCAACGGTTCCATCAGCCTTCCATTCGGGCTTCCCTGCCGGAGTCTTCCGCGACAACAGCCATTGCAGCCCACGTCCGCCACGAGAATAGCCGAATGCCGGGCCCGCTGCACTGCCCAACTTGCGTTGCGTCAGTACCCAATTTGGGGGGGGTGGCTTCATGCGGAGCAGGATACCGGCCATGGGCTGCCTGGAAGGCTGTCGCGGGACTCACTCCGCAGTGCCGAGTCTTCCCGGACGAAATTCGGAATTTCACCGTGCCGTCTGGGGCCCTTTTTCTTCGATTTCTGTGGAATTTGATGCCCTGTGGTAACACGGATTCCCTCTATGGTTCTCTTACCTCACACACCTGTGGCAGAGTGGTCTGAAAGTACCACGTCCAGCTTACCAAAGTAAGTTTACCAAGTGACTTCCCGTGCTATGTTGCCAGCATATTGGTAACAGGGACTGACTCACCGAGCGCTCGTATCGGATGCAGGTCAGGAGCTCTCCCTGCCGCCCTCTGCCCTTCCGCCATCCCGCCTGCGGATTCCCGGCAGAGAACTTACAACGAGGAATTGAAGTATGGCTCTGTATTTTTCCTGCCTGGGCTCAAAGTGCATTGTGCGACCCCGTTTTAGCCCATTAATATTTTCGGCTCCGGCACTGGCGGCGCTGATTTTTGCGCTGGGTTCCGTTATGCAGGCCCAGAACCTGACGACCTTTGCCGCAACCGCTGTGGGAGCGGCAACGCCGGCGACGCAGACCGTCACGGTAAGCGTGCAGACTGGCGGAACGGTGGCGAAGGTGGAGGTGGTGACCCTGGGCGCGCCGAACCTTGACTTCACCGAATCCGGAACGGACAACTGCGCGGGGATCAGCTCGGGGAGCTGCTCGGTGCCGGTGGCATTCGCGCCGAAGTATCCGGGGCCGCGCAACGGCGCGGTGGTGCTGCTGGACGCAGGTAACAACACGCTGGGGACGGCATACCTGACAGGCATTGGACAAGGCTCTCTGGGTGTAATGGTTCCGGGGACGATCAATATTGTGGCCGGACAGGTGGGCGAGTGGACGCTGGTGAACGATGGCGGCCCGGCGACGCAGGCGGATTTGTATCTGCCGTCGGGTGTGGCGGTGGATGGCGCGGGGGATGTGTTCATTGCGGACTCGCACCACAACCGGGTGCGGGAGGTGTTTGCGGGAGGCGCGAACGCGGAGACGATCACGACCGTTGCGGGCGATGGCAGCGCCGGCTACGACGGGACGGCGACGGTGGCGACGAGCACGTCGCTGAACCAGCCGGGCGGCGTGGCGATCGACGGCGCGGGCAATCTGTACATCGCGGACACGAACAACAACGTGATCCGCAAGGTGAATCTGACGACGGGCAGCATTACGACAGTAGCTGGAGACGGCGCGCCTGGCTACACAGGCGACGGCGGTGCGGCCACGGCGGCGACGCTGAATTCTCCGGAAGGCGTGGAGGTGGATGCGGCCGGCGATTTGTACATTGCGGATACGGATAACGAAGCGGTGCGGGAAGTGGTAGCGGCCACGGGGAACATTGCGACGATCGCGGGCGACGGCACGGGCGTGCCAGGATTCTCGGGCGACGGATCGCTGGCCATCCACGCGAAGCTGAACGCGCCCTACGGCGTGGCGCTGGACTACGCGGGCAATCTGTACATCGCGGACTCGGGCAATAACCGGGTGCGCGTGGTGAACATAAGCGGCAACATCGACACCTATGCGGGCAACGGAACGCCGGCGTATCTGGGCGATGGTGGAGCGGCGACTTCCGCGGAGTTGTATTCACCACTGGGTGTGGCGTGCGATCCCGCAGGTAACGTGTATATCGCCGACGCCCGCAATTATGTTGTGCGCAAGGTGAATGCGGCTACGGGCGTGATCACGACGATTGCCGGCACGAATGCGGACGACGATTATGTCGACGGGAAATCCGACTACAGCTACGGCAACGGGCAGAACGGAGATGCATTCAGCGGAGGCGGCATCGCGACCGGCGCGGGAATCTACGCTCCCTATGCAGTTGCGGTCGATGCCAGCGGCAATCTGCTGATCGCGGAATACTTCGACCACCTGATTCGAAAGGTGAATGCCGACGCGGCGACGCTGTTCTTTACGCCGGAATTGTGGCAGAACCAGGTGAGCTCGCCGCAGAACCAGAAGATTGAGAACGACGGCAATGAAGCGCTGACGTTTTCCGCGATTGCACCGGATGCGAACGCCGCTGTGGCGTCCGGCGGTACGACCTGCAGCACGGCGAGCAGCGTAGCGGTGGATGCGCAGTGCGTGGTGGCGGCGGAGTTTGCGCCAACCAGCACGGCGAATCCCCTGCCCAACCCGCTGGTGGGAAATGTGAATCTGGCGGGGAATCCGGCGGATTCGCCGCTGAACATTTCGGTAGTCGGCGAGGCGCTGGGGCTGAACGGCGCGATTGTGACGCTGAGCTCGAGCCAGAACCCGGCGGCCTTCGGGCAGACGGTGACGCTGAACGTAACGGTGAAGCAGGACCCTAATTCGACGAAGGGGACGCCGACGGGAACGGTGTCGTTTACGGACACGTTCCAGGGAACGACGAACCCTCTGGGCACGGCACAGACGCTGAACAGCAGTGGCAATGCGAGCCTGCAGCTGACGACGCTGGCGGTGGGCACGCATGTCATCACTGCGAGCTACAGCGGTGACACGTACTACAGTGCGGCGGCTTCGAATCCGCTGTCACAGGTGGTGCAGGAACAGGTGGCGGTGACCATTACCAGTTCCAGCCCGAACGATACGTCTGCTTATGGGTCATCGGTGACGTTTACGGCGACAGTCAGCATCTCGGGCGGGATCGCGGTTACGGGTTCCGTCTCGTTCTACAACGGCGCGACTTACCTGGGCAGCGGAACGCTGAACGGCAGCGGTGTGGCGACGTACACGACGTCGAACCTGCCGGTGGGCAGCAACTCGATCACGGCGAGCTACACGGATACGAACAATGTGAGCGAGACGTCATCGCCGCTGACGCAGATTGTGGAGCAGACGACGGCGACGACGCTGACCTCGAGTGTGAACCCCTCGATCCATGGAACTCCGGTGACCTTCACCGCGGTGGTGGTCGCGACGGGCACGATGGTCCCCACGGGAACGGTGACCTTCTACGAGGGGGCGGCCCAGATTGGAACGGGCACGCTGGCGGCCGCGGGAACGACCAGCGCGGTGGCGACGTTCCAGACCTCGACGCTCGCAGCGGGCGGGCATTCGATTTCAGCGTCGTATGGCGGCGACGCGAACGACTTCAGCAGCACATCGGCGGCGCTGTTGCAGACGGTGAACATCGCGACGTCAACGACGGCGCTGGCGGCAAGCGCGAATCCGGCCATAGCCGGCAAGGCGCTGACGCTGACCGCGACGGTGACGACGAATGGCGGGACGGCTGCGGGCACCGTGAACTTCTATAACGGGACAACGTTGCTGGGCACCGGCACGCTGAATGGCACGGGAGTCGCGACGTTCACGACATCGACGCTGGCCGTGGGGGCCTATTCGATCACGGCGGGCTACCAGGGAGACGCAAACGACACGGCGAGCACCTCGGCGACGTTGTCGCTTACCGTGGTGCAGGCGACGACCAGCGTGAAACTGGTCTCGAGCAGCCCATCGGTGGTTGTAACCAACTCTGTGACGTTCACGGCGACGGTGAGCGGGAACGGCGGCGCTCCAACGGGCAATGTGACGTTTATGGATGGGACGAACACGCTGGGTTCGGTGGCGGTGAACGGCAGCGGAGTGGCGGCGTACAGCACATCGTCGCTGACCGTGGGGCAGCACAATATCACCGCGACCTATGGCGGCGACGCGAACGACGCGGGCAGCACATCGGCAGTGGTCGCGGAGACGGTGACGGCATACACCACGCAAACGGAGCTGGCCGCTTCGTCAACGAGTCTGAACACCGACCAGGAACTGACGCTGCTGACGACCACCACATCGACCAGCGGCGGCGCAGTGACGGGCACCATCACCTACATGAGCGGAACCACAACGCTGGGTTCGGCGACGGTGGGTGCGAATGGCACGGCGACGTTGTCTCTCAATCCGAACGCAGGGTCGTACAGCATCACCGCGCATTACAGCGGCGACGCGCTGAATGCGCCGTCTGTCTCGAACGCGGTGACGGTGACGGTGTCGCAGGCCACGGAGTTTACGATCGCACTAAACCCGACGACGCTGAGCATTCCGACGACCGAGTCGGCGAGTGTGACGATCAATCTGGGGTCGGAGGACGGATTCACAGACAAGATCGCGCTGGGCTGCGACTCGCTGCCGTATTCGGTGACCTGTAACTTCTCGAACAACGATGTGACGCTGAACGCCAACGGAACGGCGTCGGTGCAACTGACGGTGGATACGAATTCGCCGCTGGCTTCGGGCTCGCAGGCGAGGAATGAAGTGCCATGGGGTGGGAATGGCATGCTGGCGGCATGTGTGTTCCCGGGAGCGGCCCTGTTTGGGTTCGCCTTCTGGCGCTTCCGAAAGCAGGCAGCGGTGCTACGAGTGCTGGTGGTGATTGCGATGCTGGCCGGCACAACGTTCCTGATGACGGGCTGCGGCGGGTTCACGCTGAACAGCGCCAAGGCGGGGAACTATGTCATCCAGGTGACGGCCACCGGAGAGCAAACGGGTCTAACGCATGTGGCGAACCTGACCGTGACGGTGACCCAGTGAGCGAAGCGGGAATGATGTTGAAGCGCAGATGGGTCACTTTCGCTCTGCTATTGGCCGGATTGCCGGCCGGCCTGGGAAGCGCGCAAGCGCAATCCTCGGAAGCGGCCACGGGCGATTGGTCGTCGCTGGCGGTGGGCGGCAGCGTGAATGCGACCCG
>JASHPM010000090.1 GCA_030038115.1 Acidobacteriaceae bacterium
TTGCCGGTGGGATCAGGAGCCGGCGGGGGTGACGATCCGGGGGGAGGGGGGAGCGGAACTGGCGGGGGTTGAGACGGAGCCGGGGTTCTTTTTGGCGAATGCACGTCGCGTGGTGCGTGGAGATGCGGGACGGAGCGAGGCGTATCGCGATCACCGGGTGCGGATTCAGGACGAGGGGTCGCAGCTAGTCGCCGAGATTGCAGCGGCGGCTGCGTTGGGAGCGCATCGCGTGATGGATGCCTGCGCGGCGCCGGGAGGGAAGACGGCGATTCTGGCGGAGCGACTACCGGAGGCGGAGATTACGGCGGTGGATGTGAGCCGGAAGCGTCTCGATTGGATGATGCGGACATGGGCGGAGCGCTTCACGGTATCGGGTCGAGACAGGGTGAAGTGGCAAGTGGCGGATGCGGCGGCGATGAGGCTGGAGCGGGAGTGGGATCTGATCCTGTGCGATGTGCCGTGCACGGGAACGGGGACGATGGCGCGGAATCCAGAGATACGGCTGCGGGTAGCTGAGGCGGATCTGGAACGACAGCATGCGCGGCAGGTGGCGATTGTGCGGGCGGGCCTGGCGGGGCTGAAGGCGGGCGGGCGGCTGGTGTACTCGACGTGCTCGCTGGAGCCGGAGGAGAACGAAGACGTGGTGGAGGAGGCGCTGCGAGAGATGCCAGGGTTCAGGGTGGTTCCGGTGGAAGGAATTCTGGATCGGCTGACGGAGAGCGGGGTGGTGAGAGCAGAGGGGCGGGAGCGGCTGCGGAGCGCGACGGAGGGTGGATATCTGCGGACGGTGCCGGGCGTTCATCCTTGCGATGGATTTTTTGTGGCGGTGCTGGAGAAACGGGGAACGGAGAAACAGGGAACAGGGAATAGGGAACAGGGAACAGGGAGCGGGGGCCGCAAAGGATTAGAGCGCTCTTAGATCCGGGTCGCCCGATGGCTCTCGGCGTGCGGTGATCACGCGCAGGAGAGACGCTATGGCTCTGTTTACCTGGAACGATTCCTACAGCGTGAAGGTGGCGCTGTGTGACCAGCAGCACAAGAAGCTGTTCGAAATCATCAATCAGCTGGCCGATGCGATGCGCGTGGGCAAGGGCAACGAAATCGTCAGCAAGACGGTGGGTGAGCTGCTGCAATACACGCGGACGCACTTCCAGCAGGAAGAAGCGTTGCTGAAAAGGGCGGCCTATCCACAGCTGGCGCCGCACCAGGAGCAGCACAAGAAGTTCGTCGCCGATGTGGAGGGGTTGCTGAAGCAAACGCGGGAAGGGCGCGCGGCAAATTCGATCCAGGTGCTGAATCTGCTGCGGGACTGGCTGGTGAACCACATCCAGAAGACCGACAAGGCGTATTCAGACTGTTTGAATGCTGCGGGGATCCGGTAGAGCAGCGAAGAAGGCTCAGCGAAGAAGTGGTCAGCAAAAGCGGTCAGCAGACGAGCTGACTGCGGTTGAGGTGGAGGCCGTCGAGGCGACCGAGCAGGGTGAGGGCGACGCGGTCGGGATGGAAGAGGCTGGCGGCCATGGCCATGACTTCCTGTTCGGTGACCGCTTCGACGCGGGCGATGATTTCGTCGAGGCCGAAGAAGCGCTCGAAGTACATCTGCTGACGCGCGAGGTTGGACATGCGCGACATGGAGCTTTCCAGCGAGAGCAGGAGGTTGCCCTTGAGCTGATCCTGGGCGCGGCGCAGTTCGCCGGGCTGGAGAGGCTCAGTTTTGAGGCGGCGGAATTCCTCCATGATGAGGTCAATGACCTGGAGGGCGCGGTCGGAAGAGGTTCCGGCGTAGACGCAGAGGGAGCCGGTATCGCGATAGGGGTTGAGGTCGCTGTAGATGGCGTAGACGAGGCCGCGTTCTTCGCGGACGGTCTGGAAGAGGCGTGAGCTCATGCCGCCGCCGAGGATGGTATTGAGCAGGAGCGTGGTGTAACGGGACTCGTCGGCAATGGGAGGAGCGGGAACGCCGAGACAGAGCTGAACCTGTTCGAGGGATTTCTTGTTGCGCAGGTGAATGCGGGGGGTCACGATGGGCGCGACCGTGTCGCTGAGGGCGCTGCCGGGAGCGAGCGAGCTGAAGTGGCGGGCGACCAGCTCGACGAAGCTGTCGTGATCGATGTTGCCGGCGGCGGAGAAGACCATGTTGCCGGCCTGGAAGCGCTGCTCGAAGAAGCGCAGCAGCGTGTTTTGCTCGAAACTGCGGACGGTTTCGCGAGTGCCGAGGATGGGTTTGCCGAGGGGATGACCCTTCCAGAAATTCTGGGTAAAGATTTCGTGGACGAGGGTGTCGGGATTGTCCTCGTCCATTTTGATTTCTTCGAGAATCACGCCGCGCTCGCGGGCGATCTCCTCGGAAGCAAAGACGGGGTTGAGGACGAGGTCGGAGAGGACGTCGAGGGCGGTGGGGACGTGCTCATCGAGAACCTTGATGTTGAAGCAGACGGTTTCCTTGCCGGTGAAGGCGTCGAGATTGCCGCCGATGGCGTCGACTTCGCGGGCGATGTGCAGCGCGGAGCGGGACTTTGTTCCCTTGAAAACCATGTGCTCGACGAAATGGGAGATGCCGTTCAGTTCAGGGATTTCGTGCCGGGAGCCAGCGCGCATCCAGACGCCCATGGCAACGGAGCGGACGTGCTCCATGCGCTCGGTGAGAACGATGAGACCGCTGGGGAGGACCGTGCGGCGGATGTTGCGTTCGCTGTTCATTTCGGTTTAGGCGGGGTGTTCGGGAACCGGACTCTACGACCGATTTTAGATGCGCTATGCTCGGTTTGATAGATGACTACCGGCGGGAAAACACTAACCACCCTCTTAGACGCGGGAAGTGCCGGTCCCGCTGCGAGGCTTTTTGGCCTTTCGAATGAGGAGCTTAGCGACAGGCTGCGAGAATTTGGGTTACTGAGGTACCGCATTCAGCAGCTGGAAACGGCGCTTTATCGGCAGAAAGTGGCAGAGATCCAGGAGGTGACGACCTGGCCGAAAGATCTGCGCGATCGGGTGGCTGCCGCGGGATTTCGGGTGGGGTTGCCGGAGATTGTGGAGACGTTTCGGTCGGTGGACGGAACGGAGCGGTATCTGATTGCCGGGAACGATAGGCAGACGGTGGAGACGGTGTGGATGCCCGAGGGAGACGGGGGCGAGGAGGGGGATTCGGCGCCTGCGAACGAGGGCGATTCGAAAAAGGAGCGGGCCGGGAAGGAATGGTCGAGAGCAACGATCTGCGTGTCGAGCCAGATAGGGTGCGCGGTGAATTGCCAGTTTTGCCTGACGGCGCGGCTGGGGATGATTCGGAATTTGACGGCGGGCGAGATTGCGGGGCAGGTAGCAGCAGTGCTGAAGCGGCACGAGGCCGAATCGGGGAGGGACCGAATCAACCTGGTGTTTATGGGGATGGGGGAGCCGTTCCTGAACTACGACGCGTTTATGGCGGCGGT
>JASHPM010000091.1 GCA_030038115.1 Acidobacteriaceae bacterium
GACAAGTCGTGAAAATGGTGCAGTTTCGGTGGATTGCTGTGGGAGATGTGGAGAAACCTCCCAAAACAGGAACAAAAGGGCTGCCATTTGTTCAAAACTGGTCAACACCGGCCCAGTTTTCGACCAGATCAACATCTGCACAGCTTCGGGGCTTGCATTTGGGATTAAACTTCTGGCGCTGCCGGGAGCGGGCCTTCCATGGGCTGGAGCGTCGGCTCCTGTGGCCTGAGCAGCGGAAGGCGGGAAACACGGGCTGGATCGAACCCGCCTTTTGAGCTGGACCCATACGGCATGCCGGTCGCTGCGCGGGCCTTCTCTCAGCAGTCTGGACATGTCGGCCCAGGCACGCTTGCGCGAGCCGGAACGAGGGGGCCGTTCACCAAATCGATCGTGAGGCGCGGAGACGGCTCTGGCGCTGGTGAGCGCTAATTACGACCGATCACGCTCCTGTGGCTATGCCCAGGAGCGCGCAAGACCCACGCAGTATGCATCGGGTCCCAAGACCCGTTGAAACGCGGCATTCTCCACGTAGTGCTCGAGGGTCCGGGGCCCAGGGAAAAAGGAGATTGTCTATGTTCTTCCATCGTAAAGAACTCATTGTTCCCGTCGAAGTGAGGAAGCCGGATCCGGCGTATGCGCAGTTTCTGCTGCAGCAGTTCGGCGGCGCCACCGGCGAGCTGACCGCGGGGCTGCAATATTGGGTGCAGTCGTTCCACTGCCCCAAGACGGGGATTCGCGAGATGCTGCAGGACATCGCCGTAGAGGAGTTCAACCACCTGGAGATGGTGGGCAAACTCATCGAGGAGCACACACGCGGCGTCGAGAAGGTGGGGCCGGAAGTGGAGCAGTGCCCGGTGTTCGCGCTGCGTGGACGGGGACCGCACCTGATTGACGACGCCGGCGTGAACTGGACGGCGGCTTACATTAACGAGGGCGGCGACGTGGTGCGCGATCTGCGCGCGGACATCGCGGCCGAGGCCGGTGCGCGCGAGACGTACGAGATTTTGCTGGAGCGCGCGACCGATCCGGGAACGAAGAAAGTGCTGCACTATCTGCTGACCCGGGAAATCGCGCACACAAAGATGTTCATGAAGGCGCTGGAGTCGGTGGGCAAGCTGACGGAGCCGGCCTTCGGGAACGTGAAGCCGGACGAGACGGTGAACATCTACTATCACTTCTCGACCAACGGAGCAGCGCAGCGCGGCCCGTGGAATCAGGAGCCGGAGTTCAAGTATGTTGCCGATCCGGTGAAGGCGATCGAGCACGAGCTGGCGGGAGCCGGCAAGCACTAAGCGCAGGCCGTTCGGACCTCAACGACGCCTCATCTTCTGCGAGCAGGAGGATCGCGGAGGGTGGGGCGCCGTTGTGTTTGAACGCCCCGCGGATTTGTAACTGAGACTGGCGTAATTCGCAGGAAGCGTGTTTTTGAGTTGCGCCTCCTGCGACCGATCCAGTTTCACTTCCCGGCGGTTTCGTTCCAGAGGAAGGCCATTTCGTCGGCGTAGTCGTCGACCAGCTGGGTCATGGAGACGCCGGCGGAGTGTCCGCCTTTGACGGAGTAGTGAAGGAGGATGGGGCGGTCACTGCCGCTGGAGGCCTGCATGAGCGCGGTCATCTTGCGGGCGTTCATGGGGTCGACGCGGGTGTCGTTGTCGCCGGTGAAGAACATGATGGCGGGATATTTCTCGCCCTGGTGGACGTTCTGGTAGGGCGAGTATTTGAGGATGTACGGAAAATCCTTCGGGTTTTCAGCGTTGCCGTACTCGGTGGTCCAGAGGCGGCCGAATTCGAACTTCTGATAGCGGAGCATGTCGAGCAGCGGATAACCGCACCAGATGGCGCCGAAGAGATCGGGGCGCTGGGTCATGGCCGCGCCCATGAGGAGGCCGCCGTTGGAGCGGCCGCGGATAGCGAAGTGCTCGGGCGAAGTGTAGTGGTGGTCGATGAGATATTCAGCGGCGGCGAAGAAGTCGTCGAAGACGTTCTGTTTGTTCTGGAACATCGCGGCCTTGTGCCAGGCCTCACCGTACTCATTGCCGCCGCGCAGGTTGGGCAACGCGAAGAAGCCGCCCTGCTGCATCCACCAGGCATATTCCGGATCCCATGCGGAGAGCATAGGCAGGTCGAATCCACCGTAGCCGGTCATGAGCAGGCGAGCGGAGCCGTCGCGCGCGAGACCTTTTTTGCCAGCGATGAACATGGGCACGCGTGTGCCGTCTTTTGAGTTGTAGAAAACCTGGGTGACTTCGTATTGAGAGGAGTCAAACGGCACTTTGGGCGCGGCGAAAACATCGGAGCGGCCGGTCTTTGTGTCGTAACGGTAGATGGTGGGCGGAATGATGAAGGAGTCGAAGGTGTAGAAGCCCTCGGTTTGGCTGGGACGGCCGAAGACCACCGATCCGGTGCCGATGCCAGGATAGGTGAGTGTGCCGATCTGCTTGCCGTCGAGGGTGTAGATGGTGGTTTCGGTTTTGACATCGTGCAGGCGCGAGACGAAGAGCTTGCCACCGACGATGCTGTAGCTGGAGATGACTTCTTTGCCTTCGGGGACGATGGTTTTCCAGGCCGAGGGCTCGCCGCCGGGAGTGGCTTCGACGATGCGGGTGTTGGGCGCCTCATAGTCCGTCATCAGAAAGAAACGATCCTGGGCGTCGATGACGCGGACGTGGGCTTCGACGTTGTAGACGAGGGGCACGAAATCGCTCGACGGCTTGCGCAGGTCCTTCACGAGGAAGTCTTCGCTGGTGGCGGGGACGCCGTGCGCGATGCTGACGATGAGGAAGTGGTGGTTGTCGGTGACGTGGACGTTGATCAGGTCGAGCTCGCCGAGCTTCTTGCCGCGATATTCGCCGCCGAAGAGCTTCGCGTCGTCGCTGACGGGCGTGCCGAATTTATGGAACCAAACGTTGCTGCCCTGGTGGGTGAATTTTGAGTAGTAGAGGCCGCCGTTGTCGGGGCTGAGGCTGACGCCGGAGTAGCGCGCGGAGGGCAGGACATCGGGCAGATCGGCGCCGGAGCGCACATTGAGGATGTGGACGGAGCCTTCGTCGGCACCGCCTTCGCGAATTTCGTAGATCAGCAGATTGCCGTCATCAGAGACGCCGATCATGTTGGCGGAAGTGTTCTGGTCGGTGCTGAGTTTGGAGGCGTCGATGATGCGCCGATCCTGGCCGTGCCAGCCGACGCGCATGTAAATCGAACCCTGGTTCTCATCGGCGAGACGCTTTTTGAAGAAATACTTTCCGGCGCGCAGGATCGGTGTGGAGTACTGGTCGACGCGCATGAGCGCCGTTAGCTGCGTGCCGATTTGGGGCAGGGTTTTCAGTTGCGAGAGATAGTCCTGGGTGTAGGCATTTTCTTTGTCGATCCAGGCGCGCGTCTCCGGGCTCCTGGCGTCCTCGAGCCAGCGGTAGGGATCTTCGATTTTCGTCCCGTCGTAATCGTCGGTGACGACATTGACCGCCGCGACGGGCGGGGCGGGCAGCGTGATGCCGTTCGTGCCGTGAATGACGATGGCTGTGTTCGGTGTATCTCCGGGTTGCGCCTCGATCACCAGTGCACCGGCGAAAAGGACGAGGGCGACGATGGGAAACGTAGCGAAGATGCGGCGTCCAGGATGCATGCGGTTTTCCCCATGGAAGAAGCGATCCAAAAAAAGAAGACCCAGTTTAACCGCTTTCAGCCGCGTTGCTCCAGTAGGCGTGGGTGCGCGCGGGAATGCGGCTGGGGAATTCGCGGTAAATGGCATTCAGCGCCTGGAAGAGGGCCTTCGATTCGGCTTCGAGACCGAGCAGGAGGGTGGAGCGGAGGATGCGGGTGAGGCGGAGGCGGTTGTGGTTCCCGGGCCAGAGCCAGTTTTGCGCGCGGGCTGCGAAACTGGGTGCTCGTTCAACGACGAGGGGAGATTTACCGGGAACGAGAACCAGCCCGTAAAAACGCAGCATTCGTTCGAAGGAAGCGCGCAGGCGATCGCGCATGGCGAGGGAGGAGCGGAAGGTCTGGATGGTGGCCGGGTCGAGAATGGGGGCAGCGGGATTGACGCCGCTCGGCTCCGGCAGCGGAAACAGCCACTGGATGAAGTCGTGAACAGCCTCGAGGTGGTAGTCGTCCCACGCCAGGATTTCGTCGAGCGTGCGCCCGCAGTCGTCCTGGGCGCCGTCGCGATAGAACGCAACCAGCGGACCGGCTTTGCTGACGTTTGCCACGTCTCGAGCGATTCCCTTCTCTGTCGACCGACAGTGCCCACAAATGCGCGCCGCGGTCCCTGCTGAGAATCATAAAAGCCGCGGCTTCCGGCCGTGTTTAACGTCAAATTCGCATGGTGGAGCGACCGCCTTTTACTGGTGCATAATGGCAGGAGGGGCGCACCCTGGTGAACCTCCCCAACTCCATTACGATGGGCCGGATCTTTTGCATTCCTGTGCTCATCTGGATGCTGTCGCCGCATTTTCCGCACAGTGGCTGGCACGGCGAGCAGGAAGTGGCCGCCTCCGTCTTCTTTATATTGTTGTCCATCTCCGACGGAGTGGACGGCTACCTGGCGCGGCGGCGCGGGCAGATCACCACGATGGGGATGCTGCTGGATCCGCTGGCGGACAAGTTGCTGATTACATCGGCCTACGTGGCGCTGGTGGAATTCAACCCGCACGTGGTGAAGCCGTGGATCGTGGTGGTGGTGATCGGGCGTGAGTTTCTGGTGAGCGGGCTGCGGTCGATCGCATCGACGGAGGGCTTCACGATCGAGGCCAGCGACGTGGGCAAGCTGAAAACGGTGATCCAGATCGTTTCCGTGGTGGCTGCCACGCTCGATCGTGGCTGGTACGAGTGGCACTTCGGCTGGTTTATCATGCCGGTTCATCTGTTCGCGGTGGTGGGCATTTACTACATGGCAGGGGTTTCGATCCTCTCGGCGATTGACTATTTTGTGGCCTTCTGGCGCAAGATCGACAAAGCAGCGGCGACGCAGCGCACGCGCGACAACGAATACATCCTGAGCCGGCGCAAAAAGAAGAACACGACGACGGCAGCGCACAAGGTCGCGCAACCTTAATTTCGATCGAGGCCGATTCTGTAACGGTGACCGGTACCGAATCGAGCGTTACCGGGCCAAGCCAGTGTTTTTTCGCTTCTTTCCCAGAAGGCGGGACATCTAACCCCACAGGAGCCGCAATGGACCACCCTAAGAATCCCCTCTTAGGCGCCCAGGAAGCCGGCGCTGACAATACCCCTTCCACTGAAGAACAGGAACACAAACAGGAATCCGGATTCGGCAAATTCTCGCGGCGATCGTTCCTCGCGCAACTAGGCGCGGCGGGAGTGGCGGCGACGGCCGGTCCGCTGGCGCACGCCGTCGAGACCGAAGCCGAGGAAGAAGCGCCGGCGGGCGTTGCGGGCGCGGTTCCGGTGACGCTGAACGTGAACGGCAAGGAATATCGCGTGAAACTGGAGTCGCGCGTGACGCTGCTGGACGCGCTGCGCGATCACCTGCAGCTTTTCGGCACAAAAAAGGGCTGCGATCACGGCCAATGCGGGGCCTGCACGGTGCACGTGAACGGACGGCGGGTGAATTCCTGCCTGAGCTTCGCCATCATGCATCAGGGCGACAAGATCACCACGATCGAAGGCCTCGCGCAGAACGGGCAGCTGCATCCGGTGCAACGGGCGTTTCTGGAGCACGACGGATTCCAGTGCGGGTACTGCACGCCCGGGCAGATCATGTCCGCCTCGGCGCTGCTGCACGAACCCATCGATGCGGACGACGACGCCGTGCGCACGGCCATGAGCGGCAACATCTGTCGCTGTGGCGCCTACAACAACATTGTTGCCGCAGTGCAGCAGGCGCGCGGCAACCGGACAGCTTAAGGAGCCGCCATGGAGGTTTTTCGCTACAGTCAGGCGCGGACGGTTGAAGGCGCGGTGCGCTCCGGCGGGGCGGCAGGCTCCTCGTTCATCGCCGGCGGCACGACACTGGTCGATCTGATGAAGCTGAACGTGCTGCAGCCGCGCGCGCTGGTTGACATTAACGGGCTGGCGCTCGATCGTGTGGAGCCGCTCCCGAACGGCGGCCTGCGCATCGGCGCGATGGTGCGCAACAGCGACCTGGCAAACGACGCGACGGTGCGGCAGAAATACGCTGTGCTCTCCGAAGCGCTGCTCTCCGGCGCGTCGCCGCAGCTGCGCAACATGGCCACGACCGGCGGCAATCTGCTGCAGAAGACGCGCTGCTATTACTTCCGCGACACGAATTACGCCTGCAACAAGCGGCAGCCTGGATCGGGCTGCTCCGCACTCGACGGCTTCAACCGCATCCACGCGGTATTGGGCGGCAGCGATCATTGCATCGCGACGCATGCGTCCGATATGGCCGTCGCCATGATGGCGCTCGAAGCTACGGTGCACACGCAGGGGCCGAAAGGCGAGCGGGCGATCGCGCTCGACGAGTTCTATCTGGTGCCGGGCGACACGCCGGAGCGCGAAAATGTCCTGCTGCCCGGCGAACTGATCACGCACGTCACGCTGCCGGCGCTCGCCAGTGGCACCCGCTCGCGTTACCTGAAACTCCGCGATCGGGCCCAGTATGAATTCGCGCTGGCCTCATCGGCGGTCGTGGTGAATGTGAGCGGCGGGCGGATCGAGCGCGCGCGCATCGCCTTTGGCGGCGTGGGGACAAAGCCGTGGCGGTCGCGCGAGGCCGAACACGCCCTGGAAGGACAGGAAACCAGTGAGGAGGTTTTCCGCCGTGCCGCCGAGGCGGCGATGGCGGATGCGAAGCCGCTGAAGTACAACGCCTTCAAAATCGAGCTGGCGAAGCGCGCCCTGGTGCGCACGCTCAAAGAAACCACGCAAGCCGCCTGAGGAGATACGGCATGAGCACATCGATTATTGGCGCACCGATCACGCGCATCGACGGTTCGCTGAAAGTGACGGGCGCGGCGCTCTACGCGGTCGATCATCCGATGGACGACATCGCGTTCGGCGTGCCCGTGGCCAGCACGGTGGGCAACGCGCGCATTGTGAACATCGAAACGTCGATTGCGCAGCGCATGCCGGGAGTCCTGGCCATTCTGCACCACGGGAACACCGAGCAGCTGTTTCGTCCCGCGGAACAACTCGAACCCAGCAGCCGCGCCGGCGAGGTTCGCCCGCCCTTCGAGGACGATAAGGTTTACTACTACGGACAATATGTGGCACTGGTAGTTGCTAATACGTTCGAGCAGGCGCAGGACGCGGCGTCGCACGTGAAGGTGGACTATGAGGCCCATCCTAATGTTGTGGAGATTGCTGCCGCGCAGGCGCCGGAGGGCCCTCCCCGCATTCATTACAGCCGCGGCAGCGCCGGTGAGGCCTTTGAGAGCGCGCCGGTGAAGATCGACGAGACCTACGAGATCCCGACCGAAACCCACAATCCCATGGAAATGCACGCGACCATCGCGAAGTGGGATGGAGACAAGGTCACCCTGTACGAATCGACGCAGGGCGTGGTGAACCATCAGCATGTTATGTCGGAAATGCTGGGCATTCCGCTCGACCAGGTACAGGTGATTGCGACTTTCATCGGGTCAGGCTTCGGCGGGAAGCTGTTTCCATGGCCGCACTCGCTGCTGGCCGCGATGGGCGCGAAGCGCGTCAAACGGCCCGTGAAGGTACAGGTGCCGCGCAGCCTCATGTTTACGACCGTGGGGCACCGGCCGCTCACGCAGCAACGCATGCGCATGGGCGCGACGCGGGACGGCAAGCTCGTCTCGATCCAGCACGACGTGCTGCAACCCACGTCGCTGGTCGACACCTACGTGGAGCAATGCACCGGCGTCACGACCATGCTGTACAGCTGCGATAACGTCGCCGCGAAGCAAACCCTGGTTCCCATGAACATCGGCACGCCCACGCCGATGCGCGGCCCCGGCATCGTGCCCGGCCTCTTCCCGCTGGAGTCCGCAATGGACGAACTGGCGATCAAGCTGAATCTGGATCCGCTCGAGTTGCGCCTGAAGAACTACGCGGAGCAGGACGAAAGCTACAATCCGGCCCGGCCGTTTTCAAGCAAGCGTCTGCGCGAGTGCTATCAGACGGGGGCGGAGCGTTTCGGATGGTCGAAGCGGACGGCACAGGTTGGTTCGATGAAACGCGGCGATGAGGTCCTCGGCTGGGGCATGGGGACCGCGACGTGGCACGCGGGCCGAGGAACGGCGACGGTGCGCGTGCGCCTGAACGCCGACGGGACGGCGCGCGCGAGCTGCGCGACCCAGGACATCGGCACTGGGACGTACACGATTTTCGCGCAGGTGGTGTCGGAGAAGACGGGCATTCCCATCGACAAGATCGAAGTCGTGCTGGGCGACACTTCCCTGCCCGACGGCCCCACTTCGGGCGGTTCAACGGTGACGGCGACGGTGCTGCCGGCCGTGACGCAGGCTACGCAGGGCGCTATCGATCGCGTGATCGCAGCGGCCCAGACGCTGCCGTCTTCGCCCTTCAAGCGCGTGAGCGCGGGCGGCGACCCTCCCACACTGAAGATGACGGCGGGGCGCATTCACGCAGCGGATCAGCCGCCGGAAAGCGGTATGCCCTTCCAGGAGGTTCTGGCGCAGAAGAGACTGGCGGCGCTGGAGGCTGAGTCGCGGACGGCTCCGGACCCGGCGGAGGCGCACAAGTTCTCGGCGCACTCGTTCGGCGCGCAGTTCCTCGAGGTGGCGTGGGACCCGGGCATTGCACGGCTGCGGGTCACCCGCGGCGTCACGGTGATTGACGCGGGCAAAATCATCAACCACCGGACCGGGCGCAACCAGATCCTGGGCGCGGTAGTGATGGGGATCGGCATGGGTTTGTTCGAGGAGACGATTTACGATCCGCGCAACGCCAAGCCGCTGAACAACAATTTTGCCGACTATCTGGTGGGGACGAACGCCGATATTCCCGAACTCGACTGCATTTTTGTGGAGTATCCTGATCTTCACGTGAACGAATACGGTGCGCGCGGCATCGGCGAGATCGGACTGGCGGGAGTGGCTCCGGCGCTGACCATGGCTGTCTATCACGCGACCGGCGTTCGGGTGCGGAAGCTGCCGGTGCGCATCGAGGAGCTGATGGCCGGGCAGCGAACGATGACGGCTTGAGGTTCTCCGAATCGCGGCAGCCATGTCTGAACTGCGGCAAATCCTCGACCTGTGGAAACGCGCGAGCGCCGCGGGCGAAGAAATCTGCGTGGCGACGGTGGTTGCGGTGGAAGGGTCGGCATACCGCCACCCTGGTGCGCGCATGCTGCTGACCGCATCAGGCCAGCGCGCGGGAACGATCAGCGGCGGCTGCCTCGAAGCCGAGGTTGCCAAAAAAGCCTGGTGGCTGACGGAACAGGGGCCCTCGATCCAGCGCTACTCGAGTTTTTTTGACGATGACGGCGATATGCAGTACGGGCTGGGCTGCGGCGGGACGGTGATTGTTCTGCTGGAGCGGGGCGAGGCGGCCGCGCAGGCTCTCGAAGCTCTGCGGCGCAGCGTCGAAGAGCGGATGGCTTCGGTAATCGTAACCTGCACTGCGACAGAAGCGCCGGGCACCGCGGTGATCCTGAGCGACGCCGGTGAAATTGTTTACAGCGGGAACTCGGATACGGATCTCAGCATTCTGGCGCGCGAGGCGTTCAAAACTGGCCAATCGGGCCAGGTGGCAAAGTTCTTCGTGGAAATGATCGCTCCACCGCCGGCGCTCATCATTTTCGGCGCCGGCGACGACGCCCAGCCGCTGGTGGAGTTTGCCGCGACGCTGGGCTGGCACGTGACGGTGGCGGACGGCCGATCGCACCTGGCGCGCAGCGAGCGCTTTCCGCAGGCAGCCCAAGTGGCAGGGCTGGATACGGCGCTGGCCCATGTGGGCCCCGGAGACGCGGCCGTGATTATGACGCACAGCTACGAGCAGGACGACAAGATTTTGCGCGCGTTGCTACCGCGGGAGATGAAATACCTGGGCATTCTTGGACCGCGGCGGCGCACCGAGCGCCTGGTCGGCGATATAGGGCGGGACCTCGGGCTGACTTCAAAAGAATGCATGCTGCGCCTGCACACGCCGGTGGGGCTCGACCTGGGCGGGCACTCCCCGGCGACGATTGCGTTGTCGATAGCGGCGGAGCTGCAGACGGTATTTGCCGGGCGCGAGGCGCGCAAGGTCCGTTCCGCGCCCATCCATGCCTGAGTTTCGCTGCGCCGCGGTCGTGCTGGCGGCGGGTGCTTCGACACGGCTCGGTCAGCCAAAACAGCTCATTCGCTTCGAGGGGGAGTCGCTGCTGCACCGTACCGCTCGCCTGGCAATCGACGCCGGATGCGCGCCGGTGTTCGTCGTGCTTGGATTCGAGGCGGAAAAGATGCGGCCGGATGTGGCAGACCTAGCGGTCGAAGTGGTGGTGAACAACGCCTGGCAGGAAGGGATGGGTGCGTCCCTGCGATCGGGCATGGAAGCGGTCTCCAGGACCGATCCGCAGCCGGAGGCGGTGATGGTGCTGGTGTGCGATCAACCGCGGCTATCGCTCGATCACCTGGGCGTGCTGCTGACCCGGCATCGAACACCGAGCCGGACGGGGCGGGACGCGGGTAACGTTGCGATTACCGCTTCGGTGTACGGGCGACGAGCCGGCGTCCCGGCAGTCTTCTCCTCGAAGCTATTTCCGAAGCTGCTGGCAAGCCGGGGCGACCGGGGCGCGCGCGACCTGATCCGGGATCACGCTGTTGAAATTCAGGCAATCCCCTGGCCCGCGGGAGAGCTGGACCTGGACCTTCCGGAGGACCTCACCACAATTGAGCGGTAATTTTAGTCCTCCGAACGGCAAAAGTGAGCAATTAAACAGGGGCTTTCATGTAGTCGATATTTGTTCGATAATATAAATATAACTTTGGATTGAGATGCTAACCTCCGTCATCTTGCGCCGTGTGCCTGTTGCCAGCCGTTCGCACGCGGGACTAGCATACGTGGCAGTTTAGTTAAGTTTCCCAAGAAGCAAAGCCATCCCGTTCCAGAGAAACAGAGCCATGTCTATCCCCACAACGCTGATGTTCCCACCTCTTTCCCAATCCAGCATGCGGAGCGATCCAATATGGCGTGGTATGCCTACTGCATAACCGAAAGACAGGCCTTTCCCGAGCTGCTTCGTCACCGAAAGCCAATTCCAATGGAAGCAGTTACGGGAATCCAGGGAAACCAAATCTTCCTTTACCCAGCCAGTGATTTAGCCGTTATCGTCAGCGAATATTCTCCCTCTCAAAACTTTAACCAGCAGGCGGGCGTGGAGCATGCCCGGGTGATTTCGGACTGCTTCAAGACTTCGACCGTCCTGCCCTTCCGCTTTGGAACGGTTTTTGCCGACGATGAAGCGCTGCGCCGGTCGATCCGCTCCAACCAGCGACAGTTCATCACCAACATTGAACGTTTGCGCGGCAAGGCGGAGATGCACCTGAAGGTGACGCTGGACGATTGTTGCCGCGAGCAAATCCACCGTTATTCCCCACAGGCTCTGCCCACAGTGGGCAAAGCTTATCTGTCGAACCTGCGCGAGAATGCGGCCCTGCAGCGCGAGCGGCAAACCAAAGCGCGCGCGGTAAGCGTGCAGATGCACCGCATGTTCCTGCCGCTGGCGGAAGAGGTGAGCTGCAAGCGCATAGAGCCGGGCAAGATGCTGCTGGACATTGCGCATCTGATTGACTCGGCGGCCGTGGAGCGCTACCAGAACAAGTACTCCAGCGCCAGCCTGCTGATGAAGGATTGCCAGATGCAGCTGTCGGGCCCCTGGCCGCCCTACCACTTCGTGCACCGGCTCACCCACCACGCCGCGTCGCCGGCAGTGGCGAGCAGTGCGGCGCGGCCCCTGGCTGCCACCGCCTGACGACAGGAGACTGGACGAAAAGAAAAGCCCCGGCGGACCCACGAACCACCGGGGCTTTCTATGGAGGGCAGCAAGGGGCGTCAGCATTTGGGTGCAACGCCCCGCGCGCCTCTGGCTAGATAGACGAACGACCCCTCAGAAAGTTAAGCCCGATTTGTCACAATGATGCGGAGTGCGGAAACGCAGTTCGCCGGGCTGCCTTGATCCGATGGCCGACACGGGAGGGCGCGAGCCTGCTAATCTTCGCAGAGCGATGAACCAGCTCGCCTTTCTTTTTCCTGGACAGAATTCGCAATACGCCGGCATGGGCCGGGAGCTGGCCGAGAAATTTCCCGCCGCACGCCGGACCTTCGAAGAAGCCGATGAGGCGCTGGGGTTCTCCATTTCGAAACTTTGCTTCCAAGGCCCCGAGGAGCAGCTAAAGCTGACGGAATTTCAGCAGCCGGCCATCTGCACGGTTTCGGTGGCGGCGCTCAGGGTGCTTGCGGAGAGGGGCATCACGCCGCAGTGGGTGGCCGGGCACTCGCTGGGCGAATACGCCGCGAACGTAGCGGCAGGGGCATTGAGTTTTGCGGACGCGGTGCGGACGGTGCGGAGCCGCGGCCGCTTTATGCAGGAGGCCGTGCCCGCAGGCAAGGGCGCGATGGCCGCCGTTCTCGGGCTGAGCTCGGAAGAGACGGCTCGAGCCTGCGACGATGCCGCTGCGGAGACACAAAAGATTGTCTCCGCTGCGAATTTCAATTCACCGGAGCAGACGGTCATTTCCGGTGAAGCGCCCGGGGTGGAGCGCGCTGCTGAACTTTGCAAGGAGCGAGGCGCGAAACGCGTGGTGATGCTGCAGGTCAGCGCTCCTTTCCATTGCGCCCTGATGCAGCCGGCGCAGGATCGGCTGGCGGAGTTGCTGCGCGGATTATCGTTTGCGGCGCCGAAGCTGCCGGTGGCGGTCAACGTGGATGCGGCACTGGTGACGGACCCGGACCAACTGCGCGATGCTCTCATCCGGCAGGTGACGGGAGCGGTGCGGTGGGTGGATTCGATACGATTGCTGATCGCGCAGGGACCGGTGGCGTTCGTCGAGGCGGGACCGGGCAAAGTGCTCAGCGGGTTGATGCGGCAGATCGATCGCGGACAGACCTGCGTGAATGTGGAAGACGAGGCGAGCCTGGAGAGGGCGATTCAGAGTCTAGGGATGAGGGTTTAGGGAACTATGATCGGCGGCAGAGGATGCCGCTGGCAGGGCTGGAAACACAGGGCTCAGGTGCCTACACTCCCTGGTTTTACGGTCCCGAGTAGAGCTCCACCGGCGAGAAGCCGATCGTCTTCGTGGCACTGTCGACGCGGAGGAAGAGGGGCTTGCTGGTGTCCCCGTTGATATAGACTCCGATGATGACGCCGTTGCCAGCGCGATGCGAAACGAAGATCCGATGGCTCTTAATCGTCCCGTAGTCGCTGGAGGGGCCCCAGTCCTTTGTGAAGTCGCTGATACCGTAGGGCTGGTACTGCTGCGGATGCTGCTGCCAGTTCGGATCGTGATTCCAGAGTCCGTAGGCCTTGTTCAGGTCGCCGCCCTCCACCGTGGCCAGGAACTGGTTGACTCTGTGATCCGACGGCCAGTGCCAGAACTGCCACGGCACCTGCAGAATCCAGAGCAGCGTCCCAAAAATGAGGACGACCGCCACCACGACGCCGGCGATCGAGAGCGTGCGCACGGTCTGAGCGCGGCGCGCGTTAAAGGCAGGAGCATCCATCAGGGTCATCGAGCACGACTCCTTTCATCTGTGAGGCGCGAAGACCTCGGCGCAGACACCTCTCTATTGTGACACCTGGAAGGGCCCAGCTGTTCCAGGTGCGGGACTCCCGCAGGATCGCCTGCGTCTGGCCGCCGGCTGCCAGCTTCCAGCTGTCTTCACAGCGAATACCGGTTGCGATCCTTGTCCGCCCGGCGCTCCATGGCCAGCTCGATCAGCCGGTCGATCAGCTTCGGATAGGGCACGCCGGACGCCGCCCACAGCCGCGGGTACATGCTGATGGACGTGAACCCGGGCAGCGTGTTGATCTCGTTGACGTAGATACGCCCTGATTTTTCCGGCTCCATGAGAAAATCGACGCGGGCAAGCCCCGCGCAGTCGCACACCTGGAACGCGGCGATGGCCATTGCGCGCACCTGCTTCGTCTGCTGTTTCGTGAGCTTCGCCGGAACAATGAGGTCCGAGCCCTCGCTCAGATACTTCGCCTCGTAATCGTAGAACTCCCTGCCCGGAACCACTTCGCCCACGACAGAAGCCTCGGGCGCATCGTTGCCGAGCACGGCAACCTCCAGCTCGCGCGCCTTTTTCGCCTTACCTCCCACGCCCTGCTCCACCACAATCCTGCGGTCGAACTGCGCGGCCAATTCGATGGCGGCCGCGAGCTCCTTTGCGTCATGGGCTTTCGTGATGCCTACCGACGAACCCAGATTCGCCGGCTTCACGAACACCGGATACTTCAGTTCCGACTCGATTCGCGCGCGAATCTTCCTGGGCGCACTCTCCCACTCGCCGCGCAGAAACGTCACCCACTTCACCATGGGCAGCTTGACGGACGCGAACAGCCGCTTCATGGTGTCCTTATCCATGCCCGCCGCGGAGCCGAGCACGCCCGACCCCACGTAGGCGATTCCGGCCAGCTCGAAGAGCCCCTGAATGGTCCCGTCTTCGCCGAAGGTCCCGTGCAGCACGGGAAAAATGACATCGACGCTGAGCACATGCTCCGGGCTCGGAATCGCCGCCTCGCCGGCGCTGCGCTCAAAGGGCACCATTGCTTCACTCGGCACGGGCGGCACCAGCACGGACTCGCCCCTGCGCAGCACAGCCGCGGGTTGGGTTGCGTCGGGATCGCCAGCGCGCAGATGCTTGTCCGATACGCCCGGTTTCAGCAGCCGCTCGGCGTGCCCCTCGGTCACCCAGCGGCCCTCTTTCGTGATGCCGATGGGGACCACGTCGTACTTGTTGCGGTCGATCGCCTGCAGAACGGAGGCGGCCGAGAGCAGGGAAACCTCGTGCTCGCCGCTGCGCCCGCCGAAGAGAATGCCGACACGGATTTTTTTCATGATGCCGTCGTCATTCTAGAAGGAGCGTTCGCCCGGGAGCGGGGAAAGGGTGCTCTTTCAGTTACCGACCCGGAACGCCTGACGGCCTCTGTTCTAGTAAGTCCATTGTTTTCAATGGGGCAATCGTCCTGGCGGCTCGCGCCCAGAATCCACCAAGAGAACTCAGCCCGCGAACGAAAGATATCCGGCCCAACCGGGCCGGGTGCCGCTATGATGGCGACAAAAGAAGTGGATTCAGTATTGCATCGAATGGAAAACCTCTTTAATATGCGTCAATTGCGGGTATGAAAGCATCCACGGCAGTGGAACGCGCCGCACCCCCACGCGTCAGCGGGCCGAAATCGGACGATGTGAAGGGCTCGACGCCCCGCCCCGGCGCGCGCGGCATGAGGATAGCTTCGCCCACAAACGGGAGCTCCACACGCGAGGGACCGGCAGTTGTCTCGACGCATTTCATCCGCTCGCGCATCGGAAAAATCTGCGTCGCGATCACCGGCGCGACGCCGGCCGACATGCTGCGCAATGCCGAGGCGATCGTCCGGGAAAACCATTTCGTCGAGTTTCGTCTCGACTACCTGCCCAACCCGGCGGCGATCATCCCGAAGCTGAAGCAGTTCCTCTACGAGCGCGGCGAGGTGACGGCGATCGCCACGTGCCGCCGTGCTGCGACCGGCGGAAAATTCAAGGGCACCATCGGGGCCGAGCTGGAAGTGCTGGAGAAGGCGGCGATGGCAGGTTGTCATCTCCTTGATATCGAGTTGCAGACCGCCGAGCACACCAAGCCGGCGCAGTTGAAAAAGCTGCGCTCGCATGGCGCAGCGCTGATCGTGAGCTATCACGACTTCGAGAGCACGAAGAACCTCGACGCCATCTTCGATCGCATTCTGCCCTACCAGCCGGAGTTCGTGAAGATCGTTACGACGGCGAAAACGCTGGCCGACAACGTCACCATGATGCGTTTCCTCGACCGGCGCCGCGACGAGGCCAACATCATCGGCATCTCCATGGGCGAGCAGGGAACGATCAGCCGCGTGCTGGGACTGCGAGCTGGGTCGGTGTTCACCTTTGCCTCCGCGCAGGCCGGCGAAGAAACCGGTCCGGGGCAGATTGAAGCACGGACGCTGCGCGAAACCTGGCGCATCGACCAGATCGACGCGTCGACGAAGGTCTACGGCGTGGCCGGCAATCCGGTGCGCCACTCGCTCTCGCCGCTGATGCACAACATGGCCTTTCGCCGGGAGACGGTGAATGGCGTCTTCCTTCCGCTGCAGACCACGCGGCTGAACGATCTGCTTACGCTGACGCGCGAGGTGCCGCTGCACGGGCTGGCCATCACCATGCCGTTCAAGACGGACATTATCAAGCATCTGGAAAAAACGGACGCGCTGTCGGAGAAGATCGGCGCCTGCAACACCGTGGTGCGCGCGCAGGATGGCAAGCTTTACGGCTTCAATACCGACGTGGCCGCGGTGGTGCGGCCGCTGGAACGGCGTTTGCCGCTGCGGGGAGCGAAGATCCTGGTGCTGGGCGCGGGTGGAGCAGGACGCGCTGCGGTCTTTGGCCTGGTGGAAAAAGGCGCGGAGGTATTCGTGTGGAACCGGACCGCGGAGACCGCGAAAAAGCTGGCTCGCCAGGCAAGGGCGAAGACCATGCGCCGCGAGCAAATCGCGAAGAGCAACTTCGACGTGATCATTAACACCACGCCGGTCGGCATGCGCGGCGTTAAGCCCGCCTCGCTGCTGGAACCGAAGGAGCTGAACACGCGCCTGGTGTTCGACCTGGTCTACAACCCCATCGACACGCCGCTGATCCGCATGGCGCGGGAAAAGGGACTGCCCGTGGTGACCGGCGTCGAGATGTTCGTGCACCAGGGCGCACGCCAGTTCGAGATCTGGACCGGCAAGCCGGCGCCGGAAGAAGAGATGCTGCGCGTCGTGGT
>JASHPM010000092.1 GCA_030038115.1 Acidobacteriaceae bacterium
CGTCGAAGGAGTCGCTGATGGCGGTGGATTGTTTATCGCTGATTGCAGCGTCGAGACCGTAGGCGCCGTGGGACTCCTTCTGGATCTCGATGAGGGCCATGGCGCGGTAGCGTGGGGTGGCCCAGGCCCAGTAGAGGATCGCGATCCCGGAGCAGAAGGCGAGGGAGGAGAATACCCTGCGCTCTGGAGCCGGAGGAGCGCGGGAATCACGCCGTCGCACAGGTGGAAGTCGCGTGGGGTGAGCGGGGATTCCATACGCCCGGTGGCGGGATTGAAGACGGTGGGGTTGAGGACACCGTCGCGGTCCAGAAAAATGGCGGGCCGTGTTATTTTGCGGCGGATTCCCATTTCATCTCGTTCGCGCGGAGGCAGGGATGGGAGACGATGAGGTGCCAGACAACGGCCTGGAACTCCTCGGTGTGGGGGGTTACGGTTTCAGGCGAGAGAGTGGGAACGATGAGGCAAGCATCGGCGACCTGCGCGGTATAGCCGCCATCGCGGCCCACGACGCCCAGGATGCGCGCACCGATTTCTCGTGCCAGTTTGAGACTGGCGACCAGATTCATGCTGACGAGACGTTCCGGATTGCCGCCGCCGACGGAGAAGACGAACACGGCGTCGCGCTGGCTGAGATGGCTGCCGCGCAGCCAGTTGGCGAGATGAAGGGGCGGGATTGCCGGATCCAGGACAGCGAAAATTGCCAGTCGGCGGAGCGGCCGATGGTGGGGCGCTTGTCTTCAGTGCGCCAAATGGAAAGAGGCTGGGGAACCATAGACAAACCGACGCCCTTATACGAGGCGACGCGAACGAGCCAGTCCCAGTCCTGATGCATGGGGAGCCCGGACTGGAAGGGAACCGCGAGCAGCAGCTCACGCGGAGCGAGCAGCGTGGAGCACTGCACGACACCACCAGGATCGCGCAGGCCGGTGCGGCAGAAGAGGAAATCGGCGACAGGCTGCGGCTGCCGATAAGGGCGGGGAGGCAAAATGCGACTGCTGGCCGGAGACTGAGCGATGAGACGGCAGGAGACGACCGGGAACCAGTCCGGCATGGCGACGGCGGCGCGCATCTGGCGCTCGATTTTTTCGGGAAGCCATTCGTCGTCGTCGTCGAGAAAGGCGATCCACTCACCGCAGGCGGCGCGGACGCCGGCATTGCGGGCATCGGACCCGCCGCAGCGTTCGGCGAGAAAAACCACGCGGAGACGCGGATCGACGACGGTGTCGAGATAGTCCGCGGTTGCCGGGTCGGGACCATCCACCACGACGACGACTTCCATATGCATCCAGGTCTGGCGGAGGGCACTGCGAATCGCGCAGGAGAGCAAGTCCGGGCGGCCGCGCGTCGGAATAACTGCGGAGACCAGGGGGAGATCCGGCATTGGGGCGTGGCCTTGCATTGTGGGCACGACAGACTGCGAGACAGCAGTAAGCAGGATCGAGGATAGGGAAGGAAAGGGCGACGCGACAGATTACCGGAGTTGTTGGTTCCAACTTAGGTAATGAAGGGCTCAGTTGCCTTTTCAGATTGGGAAGAGGACGCTCGCCGGTGAAGCCACTACGGAATCAGCGTAAGGAAGGTAACACCGTAACCGGCCATGTTGAGCGTCATTTGCGGCAGGGCGACGGCCGGCCCGGTCGTTGCGCCGAAGAAATCGCTGCTTCGAAAACCGGCGAACCTATTTCATGTTATCGAGGACAGAGCCCACGATGCCGCCGAGGATGCCGGCTTCGGCGGTCTGACGCGGTTGTGCGGAGGGCATGTATTCCTGGAGCTGATGCGCGAGGCGTGAGATGGGCAGGGTCTGGAGCCAGATGCGCCCCGGGCCGGTAAGCGCCGCGAGGAAGATGCCGTCGCCGCCGAAGATGAGGTTCTTGATGCCGCGCACCATTGTGATCTGGAACGAAACACTGGCCTGAAAAGCGCCGACATGGCCGGGGTGCACGAGCAATGTTTCACCTTGCTGGAGATCGCGGGTGATGACCTCGCCGGAGAGTTCGAGCCAGGCCGTGCCCTGGCCGCTGAGCTTCTGCAGCAGGAAACCGTCGCCGCCGAAGATGCCAGCGCCGAGAGACTGCTGGAATCCGACGCCGATCTGGATGGCAGAGGTGGCGCAGAGAAAGCCGTGGCGATGGATCATGTAATCATAGCCAGGCGCGACTTCGACCGGCACGATGTGACCCGGAACGCGCGTAGCGAACGCGAGCTCGGCATTGCCGCCCATGGCGCGATATTCGGTCATGAAGAGGCTGCCGCCGCCGGCGACGCGTTTGAAGGCGCCAAAGATGCCGCCGCCTCCGGCGAATTGCGTGTGCGTGGTCATCTGGACGTTGGCGGACATCCAGGAAAGCTCGCCGGCTTCGGAGATGATGGCGTCGTTGGGCTCGAGAAGAAACTCGAGAACCGGCATGGTGGTGCCGATGATCTGGCTTTTCATGACGAACAGAGTACAGGATTGGGCCCAGAGGCTGCCATGGGAGGACCGTTTCTGCGGGCGCGGTATGAGGGGCGGATTTGCATGGCTGGATGGGTCAGGCGACTGCAGGAAGAGGGCGCGGCAGACGTACGCATCGATCGCAGGAGTCACTGATCCTGTGGCATTTGCATGCGACGCATTACTACGGATCGGGAATTCCTCAGAAAAAAACCGCCGGGAGGGTTGCAGGAATCGCGGTCCGGGTGTACGACTAAGGTAATACTCACCAAAGGACTACAAAGGAGGTCCGAGAACCGAAAGTTTTTTGATTATTTGTTTGTGAGGTAGGGGCTCAGAAGTGACCACGGTGTACCACCACGCTGTTAGTCGTTTCCGCGTTATCGCATTATCCGCCTTCGAGCTGTAATCCGCGATTCAGAGTCGCAGGGTCCCCAAGAAAATTGAACAGGGCCTGGTATCTCAGTCTGAGAGAGAAAGGTAGTGTCTCGTTTCGGCGCGGGACCCTGTAAGTCATCGTCTGTTCGATTGACTTAACAGGGCTTTGCTCGAAAAAGGACAACGCCCGACACTCAGCTACTGGACTTTTCTGATGAGGGAAAGCTCCGCGCCGCAGAAGGTCTGCGCGCGCCCGCGGGTGAAGTGTGCTCCGGCGTTCCAGGTGCCACTCAATGTATTTCAGAATCATTCCTCCCTCCTTCGGCCGCAACGTTGCGGTTGACGATGCACTGATATGCAACCACCTTTCACGGTTCGGGGAACGGTCCGGGAAGAGGCGCCGGCGCGGAGCACTCAGAGTTCTTCGAGCAGCGATGATGATGGCCTTCCTGTGCAGCGTCCCCGGCGCGACGTTCGGCCAGCACAATGGACACCGGGCAGGCTCCCGCGTCGAGTTGAGCTCGCTCACCTGCGGCAGCGCTTCGCTGACGGGAGCGGGAACGGACGCCTGTACAGTGGGGCTGACGGAGTCAGCGGGTGGCAACGGTGTCGCTGTCAAGCTGGCGAGCAGTGCCAGCGCAGTTAAGGTGCCTGCATCGGTTACGGTCGCGTCGGGAGCTTCGAGCGCCAGCTTCACGGCGACGGCTGCGGCGGTCAGCACGACGGCAACGGTGACGCTTACGGCGTCGGACAGCGCGAATTCGGAAACGTATTCCCTGCAGTTGAAGGCTGCGTCGACTGGAACGACCGGGACCGCCGCGCTGACGCTTAGCTCGACCACGGTGGCCTTCGGCAGTGTGAACCTGAATTCGCCCGCGACACAGACGGTGAAGCTGACGTCCAGCGGGACCGGTTCTGTGACCATCAGCGCAGCGACGATCAAGGGCGCGGGCTTCACTATGTCCGGGCTTACGACACCGGTCACGCTGAACTCGGGGCAGACGGCGACCCTCGATCTGGAGTTCGATCCGACAGCAGCGGGTACCGACACGGGGACCGTTTCGATCAGCGACAACGCATCGAGCGGAGGAACAGCGACGATTGCGCTGAGCGGCACGGGCACGACCGCGACAGCGTATGAGGTAGAGCTAAACTGGGACGCGCCGACGAGTTCGGGTGTAACGATCTCCGGGTATCACATCTATCGGGCGCCGAGCGGCAGCACCTCGTATCAGCTGCTGAACTCGGCCGTGAACCAACCGACCACCTACACGGATACTACAGTGCAGTCGGGGTCAACTTATAACTACGAGGTCACCAGTGTGGACTCCTCGGGCGTGGAAAGCGCTCCGTCGAGCGTCTACACTGTGACGATTCCGTGAGCTGGTAACTCGGGGGATAAGGCACGGATGCGGGCCATGCCGCGACGATGGTGCATGGTCCGCTCCGTGACGCAGGTGTGGATGGCTCGGGTACAGTGCACCGGCGATGGTGCAAGAGCCGAAAGTATTCGCTTTGCGAGCCTGACACCCAGAACTAACTAGATTGCGAGGTGTGCCAGCGCGCTGAGCTATGGGAGAATGAGTGGCCGCATAGGAATGGCTCGATGGTAACCCGATCGTTGCCGCGTCGCCTGATGCATCCATGCGGCTAGAGGAGTCAGCGCAATCCTATATGTTAGCCAGCTATCCGGACAAACGGAGAGATACACAGTGGCGCGTGCCAAATCGGGAAAGACATCTTAGTTAGTCGTATAATTCCAGCTAAAAGTAACTGGCAGTCAGCACTGTTGTGATCGCCGATACAGAGTACCCTCGCGCATTGGGTAATGATCGGGCAGGGTCAGGATACTTCGCTCAACCACGTCCTGCCTGACCCGAGGACCGCGTGCTCGCCAGGGGTTTGCGGACACGCAGCACGTTTACCGGGTGAGCAGCGGCTAATCGTATGGGCTTCTGACTTCGTCCGGCAACATACCTCCGGCCTGCACCGGCACGACTGTGCAAGTCAGGGCGACCTGGAACTACGGAGTCACGAGTGTAAATGCAGCCGGGGTGGAAAGCGCACCCTCCAACGTGTACACCGCGACGATTCCGTAACGACTCGAAGACGCTGACGAGTTGGGACTGAACGAATCCTGCGGCGCCAGCCGCGCTTCGCAAGGCGGCCGGCGGGGGCGGGGCATGAAGTGCAGCTGAGGCTTGCATGCTTCGCCCCAGCTTTTTTTGCTCGCCGTGATTCCATGATGTGCCGAATCGTCGAGCCGGTGCCGGCCGACTGTCAGAAGAAGGGATCCCGAAGGTAGAAGTCAAAGGTCGTGACCCCTGGACCTGAGGGGGTAATGTTCGAATTATCGAGCCCGACCACCGCGTACTGGCTGTTCTCCTGTGCCGTTGAGTCGAGATTGACGTTGGCCAGATAAAGGCCCAGGGGATTGGCGGCGTTGTATCCCTCGAATTCGGAATAGGCGCCCGACTGCGAATCGGTGGCGACCACTCCGTCGACGACGATGTCCTGGTAATACGGGATACCGGGAGTTCCGGAGCAGCTTCCATAGTAGGTGTTGAAGACGAGCAGGTGCTTGACGCCGGTGAGTTGGGTATGACGGTACGTCACCTGCTTCACGAGGCCGCCGCAGTCATAATCGGATTTGATGTTGATGCCGTTGTTGTCGCTGGAGACGATGCCGAACTGATCCGTGCCAAACATCTGGTTGTCGTCCCACAGGACATTGGTGACGCCATACATGGTCTGGCTGCCAATGGACATGCCGTGCGTGCCGTAAAACTTGTTGCCGCGCACGGTGATGTTCGACGCCGGGCCGGAGTTGGTTTTGATCGCAACGCCGTCATCGCCGTCGTTGATGGTTGAGGCGAAGACAGTGGCATCGGTCAGGCTGTCGAGGTCGATACCGTCGGTGTTTTTGGTGTTGGCGGGCGTGGCGATGTTAAGATTCCAGACGGTCGCGCCGGATCCGCCCTCGATGTAGAGGTGCTCCTTACCGGAATGTTCGATGGTGAGGTACGCCACGGTGAAGTTGGTGGTGCCCTGCGCTTCAATGAGGCGTGGGGTACCGGAGATGAGATCGCCACGGCCATCGATGGTGCCGGGCCCCATGATGGCGGGGTTGGTGCCCGATACGTTGAGCAACTCACCCGAGTAGGTGTTGTTGCCAAACAGCGTAACGCCGTAGCCGACGATCACGGCCTCGCCGCTGACCGCAAGGGTTCCGGAGAAGAACGCGTCGTTGCTGCCTGAGGAAATCAAAAGAACGGCGCGGCCGGTTCCGGTGCAGCTGCTGAGGGCGTCCTGCAGACGGGTGGTGTCGTCGGTGGCGGGCGGTGTGGCGCGCTGGGATGTGTTGAACTGGGCCGTTATCACGGTGCAGATGAGCGGATAGAACGGGGGGAGAACGAAGCGCGGGTCGCCGGTGGCGAGGATTTGCGGGAGAGCGGTCGAAGCCAGCAGGAGCAGTGCTGTTCCTGTTCCGAGAGAGCGTGCCAGGAGTCGAAGGGGAAGCATCGAAATGACCTCCGGGGTCGGGCCACTTCTTGCGGTCGAACGATAGTGGTCTGACCACTATGGCGCGCCAGTATACAGAAATAGGTGAACGGCTGGCAAAGCTTAGCGGACGTCAAAATGCGCAGACGTTAGAGGACAGACCACTCGAGGCCTCAGGCCCGGACCGGGTGGATAAGAATCAGGAGCTGCGGAAGCGGATGATGCGGCGCCGGTCGCGTTTGGAGGGGCGTCCGGCGGGAGCGGGCGCGAAGTAGAGACCGGCCTTGCGGTCTTCGGCGAATTTGCGGCGGGCTTCGCGGCTGGCCTCGGTTTCGCGGTAAAGGGTTTGGGCGACGGAAGCCGGACCGCGGATATCGCTGAGCGCCAGGACTTCGACCTCGAAGTCGTCGCCTTCGGTTTTGATGGAGAGCAAATCGCCGACGCGGAGTTCGCGGGAAGAGCGCGCGGGCTGCTGGCTCGCCTGGACTCGGCCGAGCTCGCAGGCCTTCGCGGCGAGCGTGCGGGTTTTGAAGAAGCGCGCCGCCCAGAGCCATTTGTCGAGTCGCGTGCCAGTCATGGAATCAGCGTACGCCAAGGGAAAAGCCGGCTAGCGAAAAGGCGGTCAACGAGAACGTGGCTGGCGAAAGAGGCTAGCGAAGAGCGGCTGGCGCGAGGCGAGTAAAAACTCCGGCGAAAAAACGAACGGAAAACCGGTGATCGGAGAAGGGCATGGTTTAGAAGCCGGCGACTGTTAACTAATTAGTTAAGGAGAATGTTTGGCGAAGCCTAGCGCGACTTTCGATCTGTGACAAGGGC
>JASHPM010000093.1 GCA_030038115.1 Acidobacteriaceae bacterium
GCTGCCTACGGCCACTTCGGGCGCGTTAACGAGCCGGACTTCACCTGGGAAGCCACCGACAAGGCCGCCGCATTGCGCGAGCAGGCCGGGCTGACGAAGGAAGCCGTCGCCGCCAAGTAAGCCTCAGCTCCAAACAGAAAGGGCAGGTCCTCGGACCTGCCCTTTTTGCTGCCCTTGACGCGACTACCAGCAGTACCATGATTGACGATGCAGCGGATTCTGCCAATTATCGCGGCGTTCGTTGTGCTGGCATCCGGAAACGCTCAGACCCCGCCGTCAGCGCACAAAGCGGATCGCATCCTCATCCTCAAATCTGCTCACACCCTAACTCTCCTCAGTAACGGCCAGGCAATTAAGACCTACAAAGTCGCCCTGGGCGATCCCAAAGGTCCCAAGCTTCAGGCTGGGGATAAGAGAACTCCGGAAGGTACTTACTTCATCGACGCGAAGAACCCGCAAAGCCTCTTTCACCGTGCCCTGCACCTTTCCTATCCAAATGCTGCCGACCGGGAACGAGCGCGCAAACTCGGGGTCCGCCCAGGAGGCGACATCGAGATCCACGGTCTTCCCGCGCAATATGCCTGGATGGGTGCCGCGCATCGCACCATCGACTGGACCACAGGCTGCATCGCGGTGACCAATCCGGAGATCGACGAAATCTGGACTTACGTTTCCGTGGGGACGCCGGTCGAAATCCGCCCCTGAAAGTATTCCGCACTCTGTCACCTGTAACCTGTCACCTGTAACCTGTGCCCTGTCACCTGTAACCTGCAACCTGCACCTTTACCCCACAGGCTCCAGCCTTGCCGTAAAGTGCCGCAGGAACGGCGCTTCATACGTCAGCCGCATCCCCCGAATCCGCTCGCGGTTTTTCCAAACCTCCAGAATCACTTCGACCAGATAATCCACATGGCTCTGCGTGTAAACCCGCCGTGGAATCGCCAGCCGCACCAGATCCATCTGCGCCGATGCCGCAAACATCAGCGTGCCAATCTCCACCGAACGCACGCCGCCTTCGAGATACAGCTCGCACGCCAGAGCCACGCCCGGAAACTGCTCCGACGGGATATGCGGCAGAAACGCCCGCGCATCGAGGTAGATCGCATGCCCGCCCGGCGGCTGCACAATCGGCACTCCCGCCGCCGCGATGTGATTGCCCAAATATGCCGTCGACGCGATCCGATAACGCAGATAATCCTCCTCCAGCGCCTCCTGAACGCCCACGGCAATGGCCTCAAGGTCGCGGCCCGCCAGCCCTCCGTATGTCGGATACCCCTCCGTCAGGATCAGCAGATCCTTCTCCTGCTGTGCCAGCTTGTCGTCATTCGTACACAGAAAACCGCCGATATTCGCCATGCCGTCCTTCTTCGCCGACATGGTGCACCCGTCTCCGTAGCGAAACATCTCCTGCGCAATCTCCTTCGGCGTCTTGTGCTCGTATCCCTTCTCGCGCAGCTTGACGAACCACGCATTTTCGGCAAATCGGCATGCGTCGAAATACAGCGGAATCCCTTCCCGTCGACACACCGCGCTCACCGCGCGCACATTCTGCATCGAAACCGGCTGTCCCCCGCCCGAGTTATTCGTAACCGTGAGCATCACTAATGGAATGCGCTCGCGGCCCACCTTCGCGACCAGCGCCTCCAGTGCCGCCACATCCATATTTCCCTTGAACGGCGCCGCCAGCGAGGGCTGCCGTCCTTCTGCCGTCAGCAAATCGACCGCCTCCGCGCCCGTGAATTCCACGTTCGCCCGGGTCGTGTCGAAATGCGTGTTGTTCGGCACTACGTCGCCCTTCCTGCACGACACGCCAAACAGAATCCGCTCCGCCGCCCGTCCCTGATGCGTGGGGATCACATGTTTGTACCCAAAAATGTCCTGAACCGAGTTGCGGAAGCGATCGAAGCTGCGGCTTCCCGCATAACTCTCGTCGCCCTCCATAATCGCCGCCCACTGATGTGTGGACATCGCGCCGGTTCCTGAATCTGTCAGCAGATCGATCAGGACATCGTCGGCCGGCAGCAGAAACATGTTGTAGTGCGCGGCCTCCAGCAGTTTCTCGCGCTGCGCACGCGTGGTCCAGCGAATCGGCTCCACGCTCTTGATGCGGAACGGCTCAATAATCGTCTTGATGGGCACGGCGCAACTCCGATCGCTTGTCGAACAAGTTCGTCGTCACGAAGTGTACAGGGACAACGCAGCGCCTCGGGAAGCGCGAATCGCGCAAGGGGGCAATTTCCTCCGGGAGTATCATGGACCGTCGTCGGGCCCCCATCCAGGCCCCCGCATTCAGGTTCAGGGGTTAGAAAGGCACGCATGCCACGCGTCTTCTCTGCAGTCCTCCTCGTCGCAGGTTTCTTGATTCTGCCCGGTTTCGCCCAAACTGAGTCTCCCCTCACGCCCGAGCAGGCGCTCGCGCGCGTTCTCGGCCCCGGTCCTGTCCAGGCTTCCTGGTTCGACCCCGCGTTCATCGCACAGATTCCCGTCGCCCAGATTCAGCAGGTCGTCGACCAGTACACCGGCCAGAATGGAAAATTCCAGCGCGTGGAGAAAACCGACGACGGCTACACCGTCTTCCTCGAGCGCGCCAGCTTTCCAGCCAAAGCCGCTCTCAACGCGCAGGGCCAGTTCACAACCCTCTGGTTCGGCCTGGCGCAGCCCCTGCACGCCGCTCCGCTCGAAGACAGCGTCCGGGCCTTCAGCGCTCTCCCCGGGCAGGTCGCGGTTGCGGTGGTCGCGGACGGCAAAACCCGCGCTTCTCTCAGTCCCGACCAGGCTCTCGGCGTCGGGTCCGCCTTCAAACTCGCCATCATCAGTGCCCTGAATTCTGAGATCGTCGCGGGCAAGCATCATTGGGACCAGGTTGTGCCCCTCAATCCCGCCTGGAAATCTCTGCCCAGCGGCGTCATCCGCACCTGGCCGGATCGGACGCCGCTCACCCTCGCCACCCTGGCTAACGAAATGATCTCTATCAGCGACAACACTGCCGCCGATGCCTTGCTTTCCATCGCCGGCCGCGAGAATGTCGAAGCGGTTGCGCCGCGCGATCGGCCGTTTCTCTCCACGCGCGAAGCGTTCATCCTCAAAGACCCGGCCAACACCGCGCTTCTGGCCCGTTACCGCGCTGCCGATCCTGCCGGCCGCCGTGCGCTGCTTCCCGAGATCGACAAGCTGCCCCTGCCCGACGTTGGCATCTTCGCTTCGGGCAAGCCCCTGGCCACCGACGTCGAGTGGTTCTTCACTCCCGGCGAGCTTTGCACGCTCATCGACGGGGTACGCGACCTGGGCGCCATGCAGATCAATCCCGGCCTGGCCAGCAAAAAAGACTGGCAGAGCGTCGCCTATAAAGGCGGATCGGAGCCCGGGGTCCTCAACTTCACCACCGCGCTGACCGCAAAAAATGGCCACCATTACTGCGTTGCCGCCACCTGGAACAGCGAGGGCGTCGTCGACGAGAACAAATTCGCCGTGCTCTACGGAGGTGTGCTCGCCTCTCTCGCGGCGGAATCGACGAAGTGATTGGGCGAAATGTTCCACCGGTACGGCGAATGCCCTAGATGCTGTGAAACGACCGATAGAGAAGCAGGCATCCGGTGACGGCCAGCAGCAGGTACGAAAGCCGGTTTGCAGCCAGGATGGCAGGCTTGACGTCACCCTCGGTTCGCAGCAGATTGTACCAGTCGAATACCCATGACTTGATGATCCGCGTCAACAGATAGGAGGGAACAAGAAGAGTAATGAACACGGCCATAATCGCCCATATCTCACGGTGCGTGCCCGGCCATTCCGGAAACATCTTGTTGCACACCCACAAAGGCACGAACTCCATGTCTTTGAACTGGCCCGACTGGGCGCCAGGAAATCCGGCCCACGACTCAAGCCCCACATACATCAGCCAGGCCAGCGGAAACCCCAGTCCTGTCGTAGCGGCATTCACCGTACTCACAGCGAAGATTGTTCGGCCAATGCGCGGCTGCAGGCGCGCCTGCAGGTAGATCACTTCGATGATGATGACCAGCAGCAGGAAAAACAGCATGGTCGTTGGGCTGACCGGCAGCATGGGGATGCCGGCATCGGCGCGAGCCGTCGCCGGAAACGCGGCCAGAACAGCCGCCATCAGCAGAACGCCGGCAATCCTGCCTCTGTTTTTCGATAACATGGCCGGAATCATACCATCGGTTTTGCGAGGGGAGAATTGCACTTGAGGGTCAGGCATATTGCCTTTGCGGCTTCCACTGCAGCAATCCTTTTTTGCGCAGCCGGCGTTGCCCAGTCATCCGGCCACTCGGCGAGGCCCGCTGTTCTGTCGGTGGCGCCTTCGTCCAACTCCACCCCGGCGCAGGCCGGCGTCGACTGGCCTGCGTATAACGGCAATATCGACGGCGATCACTACTCCGCGCTGTCGCAGATCAACCGCGCCAACGTTGCGCAACTCAAAGTCGCCTGGCAATTCGACACCGGCGAAAAGGGCAACCTTGAGACTAACCCCCTCATCGTCGGCCGCACGGTCTACGCCAGCACCTTTTCAGGGAAAGTCATCGCTCTGGACGCCGCGACCGGAAAGCTTCTCTGGCAATTCGACTCCGGAGTCAAAAACTCGCAGCCTTCCCGTGGCTTCGCATACTGGACGGACGGCGCTGAGGCGCGCCTCTTCGCTGGCGTGATGAATTACCTTTACGCGCTCGACCCCGCCACCGGCAAACCCATCCCCGAGTTCGGCGAAAACGGCCGTGTCGATCTCCGCAAGGGCCTGCGCGGCGACTACGAGCAGCAGTCGATCGCCCTCACCACGCCCGGCATCGTCTACAGGGATCTCATCATCGTCGGCGGCCGCAACCCCGAAACCCACCCCGCTCCTCCCGGCGATATACGCGCGTTCGACGTCCGCACCGGAGTGCTGCGCTGGACCTTCCACACCATCCCGCGTCCCAGCGAATTCGGCTACGACACCTGGCCGCCCGATGCCTGGAAAGACGCGGGCGCCGCAAACAACTGGGCCGGCATGACCCTCGACGCTGCCCGGGGCATCGTCTATGTCCCCACCGGCTCCGCGGTCTTTGATTTTTACGGCGCAGATCGCATCGGCAACGATCTCTTTGCGGACACGCTGCTCGCTCTCGACGCCGCCACCGGCAAGCGCCTGTGGCATTTCCAGGGCGTGCATCACGACATCTGGGATCGCGATTTTCCCGCCCCGCCCGCGCTGGTGACCGTTAACCATGACGGCCATCGCGTCGATGCTATCGCGCAGACCACCAAGCAGGGCGTCGTTTACCTCTTCGACCGCGTCACCGGCGCGCCGCTCTTTCCCATCGCAGAACATGCTTATCCGCCCAGCGATGTTCCCGGCGAAAAAACTTCGCCCACGCAGCCCATGCCGCTTGTGCCCGCGCCCTACGCCCGCCAGCGCCTGACCGAGGACATGCTCACCACGCGCACGCCCGCGGCCCACGACTGGGCTCTCCAGGCTTTCCGCGCTTTCCGCAGCGACGGCCAGTTCATCCCTTTCGGCGTCGACCGCCAGACCATCATCTTCCCAGGCTTCGATGGCGGCGCCGAGTGGGGTGGTCCCGCTGTCGATCCCTCGAC
>JASHPM010000094.1 GCA_030038115.1 Acidobacteriaceae bacterium
CCGGCCAGGGAACAGCAGTCCAGGTGGCGGCGCCGCTTCCCCCTTCACTGCTGCGCAGTTCGTGGCGGCGCCTGCGCTTCGGTCTCCTGGGGAGAAAGCCATCTTATGGACACCCCCTCTAAGTCTCCCATTCGTGTGCTTATCGTCGACGATCATCCCGTGGTTTGCGCGGGCTTAACCAGTTTGCTGCGCCGGCAAAGCGGATTGCGGGTGGCCGGTGCGGCGCACACAGGAGAGGAAGCCCTGGACATTGTTCACCGCACCTGCATCGACGTCGTACTGCTGGATCTCCGGATGCCCAGAATCAGCGGGATCGAGTTGCTCCCCCTGCTCAGGGCTCTCCCTGCGCCCCCGGCCGTTGTCATCCTCTCCAGTTACGACTACGAGGAGGATATCTACCGCGCGGTCCGCGCCGGGGCCGCGGGATATCTGTCCAAGGATGCGTCGCGCGCCGAGATCGTGGCCGCGATCATGACGATTCATAACGGCGGGCAGTACTTTCCGCCTTCGGTTGCTGCCCGGATTGCGCAGCGCGAGGTGCGCTCGAGCCTCAGCTCCCGCGAAATCGAGATTCTGCGAATGGTCGCCAAGGGACTGACCAACAAGGAAATCGCGCGCGTGCTGGATATCAGCCAGTACACCGTTCGCAATCATTTGAATCACATCAGCGCCAAACTCGAGGTCTCGGATCGGACCGAGGCGGCGATGGTGGCCCTCGAGCAGGGAATCATCAAGCAGAACTGAGCTGCACATCGGAGCCCGCGGTGGCTATTGCCGGGGAGGCGCGGCAGGCTGGGTTCCCGGTTCATAGAGGCCATACTTTGCCTCCGTCGTTTCTGTGTCACGCTGCTGCCGGAGCAAAACGTCGATCCGTTTTGACAGGGCGGGAAGCTCATGGTGAGGATCGCTGCCCGAACGGCGCAGGGCCTGGATGAGGTGAAAGAGAGCTTTCTCATCCGACGGATTTTCGGCCAGGGCCAGGCGGCTCTGCTGGGCGGCTTCCGGCCATCGCCCGCTGTCCAGGCACATCTCGGCAACCAGATCGCGGGCCGCCTCCACCGGCTGTGCGGCAGCGGCGGCCGCTCGCGCCGCTTCCAGAGCCTGGGCGAACTTCGCCGTGCCGGGGACTGCACCATCCTTCAACAGGGCAAGCGATTTCATATACAGCAGAAATGCATTTCCCGGGTGAGTGCGCAACTCGGTGTCGAGGGTTGCTACAGCGCGAGCCGGATCGTGCTCCTCAATCCGGGCCAGGGCGGCGGCCACCGCGGCTCCCGTCTGTGCCGGGTCGAGCCGGTTGGCGGTTTCGAAGTCGGCCTCGGCGTCGCTGAAACCCGACTGCTGCACGCGCAGAATGCCGCGCGCAACATAAAGCGGCGCCGCCTGGGGCAGCTCCTTGAGGCCGATATTCACGATGTCGATCCCCACCTGCCAGGATGAATGTTTCAGCGCCAGCGCGGCAAAGTCCAGGTAGTACTTCAGGGCTTTCGGGTTGGCCATGATGGCGGCGCGCAACAGCTGCACCGCCGCTTCCGGCGTTGGATCCACATCGTCGTGCGCGATTGCGGCCAGATCGAGCGCGTCGGGATCGGGCTTCTCCGCCTGCACCAGCGGACGCAGCGTCGCAATCGCCTCCGCGCTTTGATGTGCGGCCTGCTGTGCCACCGCCAGGTTGTAACGGAGATGATCGTCGCCGGGCGATGCGGTGAGGGCCTGCTGGAGGACGGCAACCGCCTGTGGCCCCTGGTCCTCATCCAGCAGGCACGCGCCGTATTCGGTCAGTGCCGTGGGCTGTGACGCGACCGCCGGTCCACCCCTGGCGAAGTGCCGGACTGCACCGGCGCAATCCCCTTTCCGATAAGCGATAACCGCCAGCATCGCATGACTGGTCGGATCTTCCGGGCGAAGGCGCACGATGCGATCGAGCAGAGTCTCGGCGCGCGGATCGTCAGTGTCGAACTCGGCTTGCGCCGCGCCTTCCAGCGCGGCCAGCGAGTTGGGCTCCAGCTTCAGCGCGGTCAGAAACGCCGCGAGCGCCTCGCCGTTGTGTCCCAGATCCGCGCAGGCTATTCCTTCCAGCGTGAGGATCCGTGCCCGGCTCGCGGCATCGCGCGGGCTCATGCTCTCGGCTGCTTTCGCCAGACTCAGCGCAGCCTCGTAATCGTGGTTGCGCAGCGCGGACTCAATGGAATCGATGCTGACGGGGCGAGGCTGCTGAGCATAGAGCAGGACCCCGCTCCCGGCGAACGCCACGAACGCCATGGCGATAGGGGCGAAGATGCGCGGCACACGTCGGCAATTGACGACGGCCAGGCCCATACTCCCGCGGTGATCGGCCGGTGAAAAGAAATGTGGGTGCTGATTCGGCAAGCTGCTCACGCGTTAACCGGTACCCCGTGCATCTCGTTCCAGCGTCCGTTCAGTGACGAAGTCGAGCCAATGGTACACCTGACCCATTGCCTGTGGCGCTCCGGCGGAAATAAGGTGACGCTGCCCATTAAGGACGCCGCGATCGCAGCCGTAAACTGCGGCGATCGTATGGAGTTGTTTGCCTTTCAACGCCCGGATGCGGCGGCCGCAACCTGAAGGCAAGGATACGCAGAGACTTCAGCAAAACAAACATTCAGCAGAAAGAAGCTTTTCGATGCGGAGGTTAAAGATGAAAGACGCTGGCAGTTTCATCCAGGCGATTTGCAGACCGGGGACAGAACAGCGGAGAGCGAATGGAAAACGCGCCGGTCGGGCCGGCGCCAGGCTCCTGATCCCGTTCGGAGTAGTGCTGGCCCTGTTCGGTTTCAGCATCCCCGCTCACGCTCAGTACAACGGCAACATTCAGGGAGTCCTCCTCGATCCATCGGGAGCAGTGGTTCCCGGCGCCGATGTAATGCTCACCAACGTCGAAACCGGGATCATGGTGCAGACGAAGTCGGGCGACACGGGCAATTACCGCTTCAGCAGCCTTGAGCCGGGCAATTACGTCATTAAGGTTTCGGCTCAGGGTTTTGAAGCCGACGAGGTCAGAACCACGCTGGAAACCTCTCAGACTCTGGCTGTGAACATCAGTCTCAGAGTCAGCACTTCGAAACAGTCGGTCACCGTCACCTCGACAGGCCCCATCCTCGACGTGGATGAGAACCGTCTGGAGACGACCATCCCCTCGCAGGAGGTGGTCGACCTGCCTGAACTCAACCGCAACACATGGGACACGCTGACAGTGGCTCCGGGAGTTTCGGGCACCGGCACGCGCGGCGCCGGCGAGTCTCCGGGTGGTGGCGCGGACAACTTTGGCACCCAGACTCCGGCCATCAGCGCCAATGGCCGCAGCTATACCGGCAATGTGGTGATGGTGGACGGATTGAACGTCACCAGCCCTGTCCAGAACGGCAACATCGTGCTGTCGCCCATTCAGGATTCCGTGCAGGAAATGTCGATCCAGGCCAACGCGTGGGATGCGGAGAACGAGACCGGCAGCTCGGTCCTCGTACAGGTGACCACGAAGTCCGGCACCAACAAGTTCCACGGCACCGGCACGCTGTATTTCACGAACCAGGATCTGATCGCTAACCAGGAATTCTCAAACGGCTACACACCGTTTGGCCGCAAGGATCTGAGCGCGACCTTCGGCGGCCCGATTATCAAGGACAAGACCTTTTTCTTCGCGGATTTTGAGAAGCTCTGGTCCACGGTCGCCGAGTCGAACTCCGGAACCCAGACCTGGGAGGCTCCCGAATTCGTTACCTGGGCGAAAGCGAATTACCCGAACACCGTGGGAACGACCGTTCTCACCGACTACCCCATCACCTACGGCAAGAGCCTGGGAACCTACGAAACAGCATCCCAATATTTCGGTTCGAGCTGTGGAACGGCGGCCGCGGGCAATATCCCGTGCAGCACGCCGGTACTCGATTCCGGCACCTTCGAGTCGAGCCCTTACTACAACGCGCTGCAGTATAACTTCCGGCTCGATCACTATTTCACGACCAAAGACCGGTTCTATCTCGCGTATTACAATGACTCGTTCGCTCAGGAGCAACCGGCCATTCGCCCTGGCCTGGTTGTTGTCAATTATCAATCCAACCGCTATGGGCAGGCGGACTTCACCCACACCTTCAGCTCCAAACTTCTTGCCGAGGGAGCGTTCGCTTTCGCCAGTGTTGGCGGGGCCAATGGCCAGGATGGAGATTTGAAGGTCCCCAACATCTCCATTACCGGACAGTCGGAAGGCATTACCAGCGGCGGATGGGGACCCGGCGAATATCGCGGTCCGGAGTATAACTGGCGCGCGGTGCTGACCGACGTTATCGGCAGACACACGCTGAAGGTCGGCTCCAACGGAATCCACGCCATTGAGCACGGCGATTTTACGCCTGTCAGCGTTCGCCCCAGCTTCGCCTTCAACAACCTCCTCGACCTTGTGACCGACAATCCCTACACCGAGTCCGGCGTATCTCTCGATCCAGCCACCGGTCAGGCGGGAAAGGTCATTTTCGGCGGCCAGGAGAATCCCTACGGCGTCTTCGCGCAGGACGACTGGCAGGTCCGGTCCAACCTGTCCTTCACGCTGGCCCTTCGCTACGACTACTACTCAAACCACACTCCGTGGGGGAACAGCGGCTTCCAGTTCAGCAATCTGATTCTCGGCTCGGGCTCCACGCTGGCCGCGCAGATCGCGGACGGCACTGTCCAGATTGTGCCCAGTGTCTTTGCGCATAACATCGACAATCTGTGGAGCCCGCGCATCGGGTTCTCCTGGGATCCGACCAATCGCGGCAAGTGGACGATTCGGGGCGGGGTCGGGGTGTTCCACGACTGGGTGGCCCTCGGCCAGAGCGTAGACGAGATGCGCCTGAACCCGCCTTCTCTCATCACGCCTACCTTCAGCAGTGTGCTGTATCCGAATCTGCCCGCTCCGGTGTTTGCTCTGGCGCCGTCGGGAACCTACCCCTTCAACTTCCCGCTGCCACAGTTGTCCGCGGCTCAGCTCGCCTCGCTGGGCGGCGGCATCGCCAGCGTGGTTGCCATGAATCGCGACTTCAAGGCGCCACTCGCGGCTAACTATGTCGTGGGAGTCGAGCACGAACTGCCGGGAAGATATGTGGTCGGAGCCAGTTATGCGGCGTCGGAGGGTTACAACCAACTTACCGGGACGAATCAGAATCGATCCGACGGAAACCTGATACAAAACAACGGCAGTCTGGTGCTGCCCAATCCAAAGTACGGCTCCATCAACTACGTCACGAATGCGAACCAAAGCACCTACAATGCGCTCATTGTCACCTTCCGCGGTAACCCTGTCGGTCATGCACATTTCCAGGGTTCTTATCTATTCTCGAAGGTGGAAAATTATCCGGAAACCGGGACTCGGTTCGATCAGGATGGCGGGCTCGATATTCCCGATCCGGGCCAGTACTTCAACTACCGCGGCCCTGCCAACTGGGATGTCCGGAACCGCTTCACTCTGTCCGGCTCCTACATTATTCCCGGCATGCAGCATGGCGCCGCCAGGGTCATCACCGGAGGCTGGGAACTGACAGCGATTGCCGCGGTGGAAAGCGGTAACCCGTACTGGGTCTATACAACCAATCCTTTCAGCGCGGCGAACTACGGGAGCGCCAACTATAACCAACATTACGGCGACTACAACGCGGACGGAGATGACTGGGATGTCCCCAATCTGCCGAGCAGCAACTCGCAGTATGCCGGTTCGCACAGCCGTTCGACCTTCACGAACGGTGTCTTTGGCAATCCCACAACCGGAGCCGCTCAGGACATCTTTCCGGTGCCTGCCGCGGGCACCGAAGGCAACGAACCCCGCAACATCTATACGAATCCGGACCTGGCACAGCTCGACACCAGCCTGCTGAAGAACAACCCGCTGCACTGGATTGGGGAGGGGGGCAATCTTCAGTTCCGGTTCGACTTCCTCAACGTGCTCAATCACGTGAATCTCGGGCCTGTTGACGCCAACATGGCGGACAGCACTTTTGGCAAAGTCACCTCGGCGCTTGGTTCCAGGCAGTTGCAGCTGGGCGTTCGGGTTGTCTTTTAGCCTCTGTGAGCGGGGTGGGGCCACGCCGGCCTCACCCCTTCTTTTTGAGAATCAGGCGAGAGGCGCCCGGTTCGGCAAATGGCAAAACGGTCCCCAGGGGAAACCCACTGACGGAACCTCCCTGATCCCCCTGCACCCGGCACACACGTGAAATCACGCTTCGATGAGCGACAGCGAACGACTGCCTGCGGCGCTCCTGTATACTACGCGCCGAGCCGTCGACACTTTTTTCAAGAGGTCATCACAGCATGACGCGAAGGCCGTGCGCAGCTTATGGCGCGCTGATGTTTCCCAGCTTACTGGCATTCGCCCTCAGCGCGGGGGCACAGGTGAATCCCAACCTTTATACCGGCCTCCAGTGGCGAAACGTCGGGCCTTTCCATGGCGGACGCATCGCCTCGGTGAGCGGTGTCATCGGCGATGCCGGCACGTTCTACATGGGCACACCCCTTGGCGGCATCTGGAAAACCACCAGCGCCGGCGTGACCTGGTTCCCCATCTTCGATCAGGAGACCAGCGTGGACAGCATTGGCGCCATCCAGGTGGCACCCTCCAACCCCGACATCGTTTATGCCGGCGCTGGCGACCCCATTCTCGGCAGCCTCGGCAACGGGATGTGGAAGTCGACCGATGCCGGCAAGAGCTGGCAGCACATCGGCCTGGAGGACACGGTGAAAATCGACAGCATTGTTGTCGATCCCGCCGATCCCAACGTGGTGATGGCATCCGCGCTTGGCGATGACAAGCGTCACGGCGGCGGAGTCTGGCGCTCCACGGATGGCGGCCAGAACTGGACCAACGTACTGAAGCCCGCAGACTACGACGGCACGCGCGACCTCGAATACGCCTTCGACGACCCACAGGTGATGCTCGCTGCCACGCAGGGCACCGGCGGCTTCGGCTTCGGCGCTCCCCAGGGCAACGAGGGCCATCGGCCCAAACCGAAGCCGCCGCTGGTCTTCAAATCCACCGATGAAGGACAGACGTGGACCCAGATCAAAATTCCGCCTTTCCCGGGCCGCGTTGCACTGGCGGTCGCCATGCACACCAATGGCCAGCGCATGTACATCGTCGGCAACAACATCGAAAAAGGCTCGGGCTTGTATCGTTCCGATGACGGCGGCGCCACCTGGCAGCATATGGCTGGGAAGGATCTCCGCATCAGCAACGGCCAGGGCGCCTATAGCAGCGGCGTTTTTGTGGACTCGCAGAACCCGGACATCGTTTACACGATGAGCACAGCCATGTACCGCTCCACCGATGGCGGCGTCACCTTTGAACCCTTCAAGGGGGCGCCCGGCGGCGAGGACTACCACAAGCTCTGGATCGACCCCACCAATGGCCACCGCATGGTGGTTGGCTCGGACCAGGGCGCCAGCGTCACCCTCGATGATGGCAAAACCTGGAGCCTCTGGTATACCGAGCCGATCTCGCAGGTCTACCATGTCGCCACCGACAACCAATACCCCTACCGGATCATGGCTGCCCAGCAGGACACGGGCGCGGTGATGATCAGCAGCCGCGGCAACTGGGGCCAGGTGAACTTCACCGACTGGAGCCCGGTGCCTTCCTCTGAATTTGGCGTCATCACACCCGATCCCAAAAACCCCAACATCATTTATGGCGTCGGCTATGGCCCCGGTGGCGGCGGCAGCGGCCTGGTCAAAATTGATATGTCCACCGGGCAGTGGCAGAACGTGGCGGCCAACTTCGGCGCCGATACCACCAAATACTCCGCTGGCCGGGACTTCCAGAAGAAGTTCGACCTCGCCTTCGAACCCGGCGCTCTCTACGTTGCCTACCAGTGCCTGCTCGTCTCCCGCGACGGCGCCCATTCCTGGACCGCCGTCAGCCCCGATCTGACCACGGCCAAAGGTACGCCTCCAGCCGCGTGCGGCAAGCCGCGCCCGCAACCGACGCCCAAGCCTGCGACCGGGACCGCGCCCAGACCCGTGGCCGGAACCACGCCCACCCCTGCGCCCGCGTCCGCGCCCAATCCCGCAGCGGCGCCTGCGGGTGGACCTCCGCCCCCACCACCACCCTCCATCACCGACTTCTCCATCTCAAAGGTCAAACCGGGCGTCATCTGGACCGTGAGCACGACCGGCCAGATCTACCACACCATCGACCATGGCAAACTCTGGAACGACGTCAGCAACATCGCGGCCCTGCCGCCCCACACCAACTTCAACACCATCGAGGCAGGCGATGACGTCCACACCGCTTACGTCGCCGCCCGCATCGGGGGCGGGCGCGGCGAGATTGTTCCCCCCAGTGAGGACGCCGATTTGCCGCTCATCTGGCGCACCCTGGACGACGGCAAGACCTGGACCAGCATCGTCAACGGTCTGCCCAGGGACGAGCGCACCGGAAGCTGGGTAAACACTCTGCGCGTCGATCCGAAGCAGCCCGGCCTTCTGTTTGCCGGGACGGAGACGACGGTGTACGTCAGCTTCGATAACGGCGATCACTGGCAGTCGCTGCGCCAGAACCTGCCCAGCACTTCCATCCGCGATCTGGACGTTCACACCGATCACCACCAGAACGACCTCGTCATTGGCACCTATGGCCGCGGCTTCTGGGTTCTCGACGACATCACTCCGCTGCGCCAGATCGCCTCCAGTGCTCAGACGATCGGCTCCTCCTCCGTCTATTTCTTTGCGCCTGAAGAAGCCATCCGTGCCCGCATCAACAGCAACTGGGATCAGCCCTTCTCCATCGAGGTCC
>JASHPM010000095.1 GCA_030038115.1 Acidobacteriaceae bacterium
CTTCTCGAGGAACTTCAGCATCTGCGCGCGGACCCAGGTGAGATCGCGAAAGCTCAGGCTGCTCTCATCGAGGAGAAGGATGGTTGAGCTGCCAATCTCGGCTGCGTTTCCCGCCGACTGAGCCTGTTCCATTGCGGCGCGGCGATTGGAATAGACACCTGTTTCCAATTCGGCCTCGGAGGGCGAGGGAAGGCCAGCCGCGTTCTGGCTTGTTGCGGCTGACGCAGGGCTGAAAAAGCGAACAGACTGGGTTTGGCCATTGTCGAGGATCTGAAAGTCTCCCGGTTTGAGGCCGGTGACGGGGTGACCCTTGCTGTCGGTGGCCGCTACCCAAACATCGACGAGTCGCGTGCTGACGCGCAGAGTGAAGCTGGGCGCGGCGGGTGCCGGGACGGGAGCCGCGGTTGTTTCCGGCAGAGTGGCGTTATTCGTGACGCTGATCTCGGGCGCCGGAGATGCAGCCGGTGGCGGTGGGGACGCGATTGCCGCGGTGTCCGGTACGGGCGGGGGATTGGGAACGGATGATGCGCCGCTCTCCGGCAGAGCGGCGGCTGTGTGGTTCTCCGCAGCCAGAGATGGCTGCGGCTTTGGAGTTGCGGTCGACGACCCGGGCGGGAGGGTTGTTGAGGATGCGACGGCGGCTGGCGGAGCGGTCGAGGGATTCTCGGCAGTCAGAACGCGCGCTTCGGCGCGAAACAGGTGGAAATGGTCGAAGACCACTTCGTTGAGCCTGGTTTGCATGGGTGCGGACTGGGTGTCTCTGGACTGCACATCCATGGGCCGTTGGGCGATGCCGCCGGCCCTGCCGGTGACACCCGTCGCCCCCTGAAGCTGAACCGGCGCCAGCAGAATCGAAACACTTTTCACTGGACATATATAAGTCCTCTGTCCCAGCTCGACAGGTGCGTACTCAACCATGATGTCGGCTTTGGCGACTGGATCGGACCGGGCGAGGTCGGCCAACAGCGTGAGGCGGAGGATGGTTCCCGTGGCCGGGTCGACGGCAATCTGCCCGTGGTAGCCGGAGTATTGGCGAAAGACGCTGTTGTCAATGCAGCAGAATTCCACCTGGTAATGAGAGTCGTGCCGAGGCACGACGAAACGAAAAACAGCCTCAGGCCCCGCCGGGCCCTGTTCCCAGTGACTCCAGGCCATGTTGCCCTGCGGCGCATCGCCCAGGACCGTAGCGAGGATGGGGCCGAATTCGCCCTTTGTGGTGAGGCCTGGAGTGGATGGCGATCCCGTGCCGGCATGCGAGGCATCGGCGTCCAGCACTTCCTGGCCGTCGCGGTAAAGCACAGTAGCGCTCGATCGGCTGACCGGGTGCAGGGGCTGCCAGGGGGTAAAAGTGCCGCTGACGTTATCCTGGCCAAGGTCCAGCTGCACGGCCGGGGAGTCCTCGAAGCGTATGGTGTCGCGGGTGGCGAAGAGATTCGGCAACTGGCGCATGGTTCCGGTGACGTAGTCGACGACCCGAGCCATGATGCGGCGCTGCGCGTCGATATCGGGGGGTGGCGCAGGGAGAATTTCGGCGAGAGGCGGATCGAGGAACGCGGCCTGATCGGCGAGCGCGACCAGCGAGCGCCGAGACTCGGGGCCCGGCAAAGCCGCTTCAAGCGTGGCGAGCCTGACTGCACTCAGGCGTTCGGTCAATTCCAGGCCGTACAGACGCTGAGCCACTTTGGAGTCGGATTTTGCATGGTACGAGGCAACGAGGCGCTCCAGCTGGTCCACCGAGACGCGTTTGGCGGCGATCGCCGGCAGGGCCACCTGGGCGAGGAGGCAAAACAACGCCAGCTTCCGCATCATGCGCCTCGAATTCTCAGGGCTGAGCCGCCGCGTGGGGCGCGGTGTTTGCGTTGTCCGACGAGGTGTCGCTGCGACGGCTTGCCTGGAGCTTCTCCATGACGGTCTTGTCGGCGGCCTGAGTCAGAGTCTTCGTCTTCGCAAACTCCGCCTGAGCCCTGGCGTGATCGCCCATGGCCTGATACAGACGCGCCAGGCGCCAGTGGACCTGCACATCGGTGGGCGCGAGACGCGCAGCGGTGTTGAATTCACGCAGCGCGTCGTCATCGCGGCCGGCTCCGGCATCGATGATGCCCAAATCGAGCCAGGGGAGTTCCTGACGGGAATTCAGGTGCAATGCTTTGTCGAGAATGGGTCGCGCCGCGTCGAAACGATTGAGGCGAACGTCGGAGTCGGCCCAGTAGGCGATGGTCTCAGCGTCATTCGGGGAGTTATCGGCTTCGAGCTGGAACTGCTGCGCAGCTTCGTCGAACTGGCTCTGGCACCAGAGGAGGTAGCCGAGGCCGAAGTGGACGCCGGGGACTTTGGGATCGGCCTTCACGGCGTTGCGAAACTGCTGGATGGCGTCCTGATGATCGCGCATCTCGTCGTAGGCTTCGCCGGCGAGCATGTCGGCCTCGGCGGACTCAGCGTTGAGATTGAGAATCTGATGGTAGACGTCGAGGACGCACTGGTACTGCTTCGACCAGAGGCAGCTGTGGGCGAGGACCAGACGATAGGGGAGATTCTGCGGGTCACGGGCCATAGCCTCGCGCAGGTAAGGAACCGCCGCAGCGTACTCACCGGCGCCGTAGTCGGCCATGCCGATGAGGAGGCGGAGACGCTGGGCATCGGGAGAGCCGGGTGAGGCGCGGCGGTAGAGAGGCACGAAAACGAGCGCGGCTTCCTTCATGTCGCCGGATTTGAAGAGGGCGAGGCCGAGGTTCATGCGGAGACTGGGCATGGAAGGGTTGAGGGCGAGGGCGCGGCGGTAGTAGCGGACGGCTTCGGGGTAATGCTGCTGTTGCGACTCAAGAACGCCGATGTTGGCGCAGGCCTCGGCGTCACCAGGATGACTCCTGAGGATGGCCTGCCAGGCGGCCTCGGCCTGGACGGTTTGGCCCTGCTGCTGGAGAGCGATAGCGGCGTCGCGCTGCTGCGACAACCCGGCCGCGGTCTGGGCACGACAAAAGCCAGCGGCCACGATCAGGATTAAGACCAGGACAACTCGTAGTTGAGCAACGCGGCCCACGCACATCTCCGACTCGCTAAACTGACTCCACAAATTCCATGTCCAGGTCTGGGGCTGGCCAGGTGCAGCTGACCTTCGCGGGATCGGCTGGGTCGAAGGCCGATCCAGTGGGCAGGGCGATTGTGGAACCAGTCTATTGTCGCGCGCCGAAATTGCACTCTGCAATCGGAAGCGCGGGGAAGAAAAAAGAAGAAGGCGCGACAGCATGCATTCTGTCGCGCCGAAGGGAGGCAATCAAATGAGGATCAGAACACGAACTTTCCACCTAACTCCATGAGGCGGGGACCGTAGTCATTGACGATCGCGCCGAAGTTGCCGTCATGGCTGCCGTCATCGACGCCCTGTGGGATAAAGTGGTTGAAGGTATTGAAGGTTTCGAAGCGCAACTGAATGTTGGTTCCATGCTCATTGAGAGGAATGGCCTTAAAGAGCGAGAGATTCCAGTTGAAGAGGCCGGGGCCCACGGCCGAGTCCTTTCCGGCGCTGCCGAAGCCCTCGTTGGGGCCACCGTTCCATGGAGCGACTGGATCGGCATAGGAGCTCTTCGAGTACCATGCGCTGACGGTCTTGGGATACGTGACCTTGGAAACAAGGTCGGGACGATTGGTGAAGCAGCAGGCCAGACCTACAACATCGCTGCCCGTATAGGTGATGTATTGAGGCACACCGGATTCCGCTACGGTGATGCCGGATATCGTCCAGCCGCCGATCGTATCCCGCGCCAGCATGCTGCCGTGAGCGCCGAAGGGCAGGTTATAGACGTAGCTCACATTGAGGTCGTTGCGATGGTCGAAGGTATCATCGGATCCGCGATCATACTTCAAGTTGTAGGGATCGGAGACCCCATAGAGGTCGTTGCTGTACAGATCAATGTTGTGCGACCAGGTGTAGGCCACCTGCGTGGTTAGCCCGTGCTTGTTCTCAAGGCGGATGCCGGCCTGGAGCGAGTTGTAGTTGAAATTGGATTCGTTCTGCTCCTCATTAATTGCGCTGAATCCAGGGAAGTTGCGATAGATATTCGCATTGAGCGAGCCGTTGGCCACCCCCTCACGATCATCGTATGGGTTGGCCGAATTGGTGGGATCGGTGAGAGGCAGAGTATTGATCTGCAGGTCGTCGCTCTGGTTCCAGCCATCGGAGCCGACATACTGCACCACTGCCACCACCGAGGGCGCCAGCTCGCGCTGGATTCCCAGGCTGAAGTCAATCGTACCCGGATTCGGATAGTGGTAGTTGATATTGGTCAGATCGGAGGGGAAGGATTGCGTGGTTGTCAGTCCCGTGAGGGCGCTGGTTTGCGGGTTAGAGAAGTACACGTTGGTAGCCGAGGGCTGGTAAGCGAAGGGCGGATTGAGGGCAGCGTTGTACACATCGTTGCCCTGTACGCGCTCATAAAACGTGCCAAAGCCGCCGCGGAGAACCGTTTTACCGCTGCCGCCAATGTTGTATGCGAAGCCGACGCGCGGCTCCCAGGTTTTGTAGTCATTCACTACCACGCCGCGCGGGAAGCCATCCACGTCGGCTTCCTTGATCCCGTTGAGGTAGAAGAGTTCGCTGCCGGTTCCGCTGAAAGTGGAGAGCGAGGAGGGGTTCAGAGTGCCAGCCGCCGTGACCGGATTGCCGAGCGAGGAGTTGTAATCCGACGCCACAAAGTTGGCGAACTGGTTGTAACGCTCGAAAGCATGGGGCATGCCGTCATAGCGAAGCCCGAGGTTCAGGGTTAGTCGCGGAGTGACGTGCCAGTTATCGTTGCCGTAAAATCCATAGTTATTGTTGACCCAGTGCTTATCTGCCAGATACTGCAGCTGAGTAAAGCTGGAGGCGTCGCCGAGCAGGAAGTTGATGTACGAGTCGTGGGAAAAGGCGCTGGAGTTGAATGCCGCGGTTCCCTGGGTGTTGGCCTGCAGCTGCTGGTTCTTGTAATCGTGCAGCCAGCTGAAGCCGTACTTGAACTGGTGACGACCTTTGGTCCACGACAAATCGTCCCGGTACTCGAAACCTTCGTAGCCGTTCTTCCAGGGGAAATAGGATTCGCTCCAGGTGGTGTTCAGAGGAGAGCCCTGCAGATCGATTTCCGGCATGCCGTGGCTTGCGTTGTCACTTACAGGGAAGAAGCTGCTCGCAGTCCACCCGCTGGGCAGCGCGAAGGTGCCGCCCGGTCCATTGACGGGTGTGAGGGTGATCTTGTTGCCGCTGTAAAGGAAGGCCGTTTCGTTCAACAGAGTGGGTGAATAGGTCTGGGTCAGTTTGATGACCGCCGTATAGGACGGATTGGTCATCGCTGTTCCGACCGTTGGATAGGTGCTGTCGCCCCAGAGCGGTGGGAAGAAAGACTTTGCCATGGCGTCGTGCAGGTAATGACCCATGAGCTGAAACTTGCTGTTGATGGTGTGGTCGATACGTGCTGCCTCTTCACGGATGTCGTCCGTGGCCGGGATGGACGCTGTGTATTGGGTGGCGCCCAAATTGGGCTGTGGGAAGGTGCCGGCGTTCACTTCAAGGACGGCATTGGGATCGATGAGGTTCGCTGGAATCACATTTCCCGGGAAGGGGCTGCCTGCTGTTAGTCCGTCCTGCGTATAGAGTGCCAGTTTTGCGGGATCGGAAGTTACGGGGACGATGGGCGGGGCAGTGCTGTTGAACGGGGTGTAAGGCAGCGACGCGCCGGCCTTAGGGAAGTCGTCAGCGGGGATGGTGTTCGCCACCGATGGCGCACTGCCCTGAACCAGGCGGCGCCACTCTTCATTCCAGAAGAAGAAGGTGCGGTTGCGATTTTCGTTATAGACACCGGGAATGAAAAGCGGGCCACCGATGTTGCCGCCCGGTTCGTTCAGGTCAAAGGTCGGACGACTCTGACCCGCCAGTTTGGTGAAGTAATCGTTGGCGTCGTAATCGGTGTTCCGGTTGAACTCGTAGACCTCGCCATGGAAGTCGTGGGTGCCGGACTTGAGCACGAGGAGGATGGTTCCGCCGGAACCGATGCCGTAATCGGGGCTGTAATTGCTGTCCAGCGTCTGGAACTCGGCGATGGCCTCCTGGGAGGGCAGGTTCATGAAGCAGCCGCCACAGCCGCGGTCATTCTGTTCGGCTCCATCGAGCAGGTAGATGTTGTGCTCGGTGCGAGTTCCGTTGAAGCTGATGCCGTTGGCGGAGGTCAGGGCGTCCACGCCGCTGAAGGCGGGCAGGTTGTTGGCGACGCCGAGGCCGAGGGCGGCGAGCGCGGTTACGTTGTTTCCGTTGGTGGAGAGTTGTTCCACCTGCTGGCCGCTGATCAGCGTGCTGACTTCACTGGTTTCGGTCTGAGTCTGGAGGGCCTCGGCCTGAACGGAAACCGTTTGAGTGGCACTGCCAACCTTGAACGAGATGTCTTCTTCCAGAGTCTGGGCGACGTTGACCACGATTCCTGTCTTCGTAAACTTCTCGAAACCCGATGCAGTGGCATCGAGAGTGTAGGTGCCGATGCCGACGTTGCCGAAGCGGTAGGCACCGACAGAGTTCGAGACTTCGCTTCTGACCTGGCCGGTGGCGGTGTTGGTGAGGGTGATCTGAGCGTTCGCGACCACCGCTCCGGTGGCATCGGTAATGGTTCCGTTGATGGTGGCGTTCTCCTGGGCCTGCAGGGCGGGAGCCAGACCCACAAGGAGAGCGAGGATGGCGAGCCATGCGGGCAGGCCACTGAAACGCATTCTCGCCGTCCGAGCGGGGCGGGAGGAATGGAGATGATTAGCGAGCGGGATCATAATGCCTCCGTGAGCAAACGTTTTCTTAGCTTGATAAACAGCTGTTTTCCCTGAAATTTCGAGACAGACGGGAAGCTTCTATTCCGAGCCAGAAAACAATTACTCCTTCGAAATAGGCTTGTCAAGCCGCAAGTTGGGGGGTATGCAGCCAGACGCGGTGAAACCGTTTACCAGGCTTCTGTCCGGGAGGGGGGGCAGACGCTGCGGCTTTTCTGCGGCCGGAGGGTGGAAAAGCCGCTATGGATGGGTTACGGGAATGGGGTGCGGCGGCGCCGATCCGACCACACCCTCTCCTTCGCGCACGGTGTAGAAGCGATCGGCGGCGAGATCTTTCAGGATTTCCACCCGGCCGTCGGGCCAGAGAATTCTGGCCTCATCCGCCCGTTCGTGGTCCGCGAGCCCAAAATGCAGGCGGAGATCATGCTGCGAGAGGTAGCTGCCGCCGCTGAGGATTTCCCCGAGCTGGACGAGATTGCCGGCAGTGAGACGAACGCGGGCGTTCAACGCCAGGCGATTGCACTTCACGCCTTCGAGCTGAAAGCTGATCCAGTGGTTGGGCGGACCGCCTTCGGGACGAAGGATCATCGGCTGACCGGAAAGGTTCTCGATGACGGCTTCGAGGTGGCCGTCGTTGAAAAGATCGCCGATGGCCATGCCGCGGCTAACCTGCGGGATCTGGATGGCATCGCCGACGGATTTGCGGATGTCGCGGAAGGTTCCATCGCGCTGGTTGAGAAAAAGGATTTTGGGCTGGCGATAGCTCGCGCGCTCGGGAAGGGCATCGACCTGCGGATAAACGTGGCCGTCGACGAGGAAGATGTCGGGCCAGCCGTCGTTGGAGAAGTCGACGAAGGCATCGCCCCAGCCGACGTAGCCGCTGGTACCGCGCGCGACGCCGGAGGCGGTGGAGACCTCGGTGAAGTTCATGTTGCCGTCGTTGCGGTAGAGGGCGGCGTATTCGTTGTCGAAGTGGGTAATGAAGAGGGACATGAGGCCGGTGTGGAGATAGTCGCCGAGGGCGAGGCCCATGTTGGCCTGGGCGACGCCGTTGGCGTTGAGGGCGACGCCGGAGGTGAAGCCGACGTCGGTGAAATGGCCGGCGCCGTCGCCCTGGTAGAGGTAACTGGGCTGACCGTCGTTGGCAACGAAGAGGTCGAGTTTGCCGTCATTGTTGAAGTCGGACCAGATCGCGGTGAGGCCGTAGCGACGCTCGGGATCGCTGACGCCGGCTTTCTTTGAAACGTCGGTGAAGGTGCCGTTACGGTTGTTGTGCCAGAGGGTATCGGGCGAACCCCTGAGGCCACGCGGACCGCACTGGACATCGATGCCCAGGTATCTGCAGGTATCGCGTGAACCGAAGGCATCGAGGTGGTTGAGATCGATGTCGACGTAGTGCGAGACGAAAAGATCGTCCCAGCCGTCGTTGTCATAGTCGCCGAAGGGAGCGCCGGCGGCCCAGAGCGTGTCGCCGGAAAGGCCGGCTTGTTTGGTGACGTCGGTAAAAGTGCCGTCGCCATTATTGCGGTAGAGCACCACGCCGGAAATACAGGTGACCAGCAGATCGGGCCAGCCGTCGTTGTTGTAATCGCCGACAGTGACGCCGTTGGCCCAGCAGGGATAGCCGACGCCGGCTTTGTCGGTGACGTCGGTGAAAGTGCCGTCGTGGTTGTTGTGGAAGAGGGCGCTACGGGCTTTGATGCCCTGGCGGGCCATGTCGACGGTCTGGGCGTTGGTGAAGTAGATGTCGGGCCAGCCGTCGCGGTCGTAGTCGATGAGAGCGACGCCACCGCTCATGGACTCGACGATGAACTTTTGTTCGGGGCTGGAATGATGATCGAAATGAATGCCGGTGGAAGCCGTAATGTCGACGAGCTGTGGATAGTCAATGGCGGGAGCAGCAGCGGGCTGTGCAAAGGTGGGGCGAGTTCGCGAGATCCAAAGGCAGGTGAGCAACAGGAGAAACAGAGCCAGCGAGAGCCGCCAGGAGCGTTGAAGGTTCTGGGTTGCTCCGTCGATGGCCTTCTGCCGGGTGGAACTCATGCGCGATTCAAGAATGCGTTTACAGAATAGAGGAAACTGCTTTTGCTTTGGCGAAGAAGCAGGGAGTGGTGACGTGCATGCACCGGTGGTTGGAAGGCCAGCGGGCCGGCGTGAAGCGTTTTCCCGAATTGACGGCCAATCCCGGAGGCATTAGGTTGGGTTGTCGCCACGAAGGGCGGAAGCTGTGCGGCCAATCGCCGCGTGAGGGCATGCAAGCAGAAATTTCGAGGAGCGAATATGACGAAATCCGGATTGCGCGCATGGGCAGCAGCACTGATCTGCATCAGCGTGATGTCATGGAGAGCAGGAGCGCAGGACACGTCGACGCTTCCCTATATGAATCCGAACCTGACGCCGGAACAGCGGGCCGCGGACCTGGTGCAGCGGATGACGCTCGAGGAAAAGGCGTCGCAGCTGGTGAATCAGGCGCGTGCAATTCCGCGACTGAAAGTGCCGGCATACGACTGGTGGAGCGAGGCGCTGCACGGGGTGGCGGTGAACGGGACGACGGAATTTCCGGAGCCGATCGGACTGGCTGCGACGTTCGACACGGATGGAGTTCACGAGATGGCGACCGACATCGGGATCGAGGGGCGGATCGTCCACGCCAAGGCCGTACAGGACGGCGGCTCGGCGATCTTTCATGGTCTCGACTTCTGGGCTCCGAATGTGAACATCTCTCGCGATCCGCGCTGGGGACGCGGGCAGGAGACCTATGGCGAGGATCCGTTTCTGAGCGCGCGGATGGCCGTGGCCTTTGTGACGGGGATGCAGGGCGACGATCCGAAATACTACAGAGTCATCTCAACACCCAAGCATTTTGCCGTGCACAGCGGGCCGGAGCCAACGCGCCACATGGCGGATGTGGACGTGAGCAAGCATGACGAGATCGATACGTATCTGCCGGCATTTCGCGCAGCGGTGACCGAGGGCAAAGCGGATTCGGTGATGTGCGCGTACAACGCGATCAAGGGCCAGCCGGCGTGCGCAAACGAGTTTCTGTTACAGGATCAGTTACGCGGTAAGTGGGGATTCCAGGGGTATGTGGTTTCAGACTGCGGCGCGGTGCTGGACATTTACGGGGGGCACCATTACCGGCCGACGCAGGCGCAGTCTTCGGCGATTTCGCTGGAACGGGGGATGGACAACGAGTGCGTGGACTTCTTCGCGAAGGTGACGGATAACCACGACTACAAGCCGTATCTGGACGCGGTGCAGCAGGGTTATTTAAGCGAAAGCGCGATCGATACCGCGCTCGTCCGGCTGTTTACGGCGCGGATAAAGCTGGGCATGTTCGACCCGCCGGAGATGGTGCCGTATTCGAAGATCGACGAGAAGCAACTGGACAGCGTGGAGCATCGGGCGCTGGCGCGCAAGCTGGCGAATGAGTCAATGGTGTTGTTGAAGAATGATGGCGTGCTGCCGCTGAAGCCGTCAGTAACGAAGATTGCAGTGGTGGGGCCGCTGGCAGATCAGACGAAGGTGCTGATGGGAAACTACAGTGGAACTCCAACGCACTCGGTGAGCGTGCTGGATGGGCTGAAGGCGGAGTTCCCGCAGGCGAGAATCAGGTTTGTGCCGGGAACACAGTTCCTTCGCAACGACGGTGATCCGGTGCCGGACAAGTTGCTGACCACACCGGACGGGAAGCCGGGACTGCAGGCGGAATACGGAAGCATGGCCGGTATGGAACTGGGGCCAGGCGCGAAGCCAACGCCGCTGACGAGCCGCGTGGAACCCAACGTCAATTTGACGGAAAGTAGTTTGCCGGCAGAGGCGCAGGGGAAGCCATCGCTGTCGGTGGAGTGGTCGGGATTTCTGACGCCGCAGGAGAGCGGCGACTATCTGCTGGGTATCTCAGCGGAGGGCTTTGCGCGCGTGATGGTGGACGGCAAGGAAGTTGCGCAGGTGTTCAGCCCCGACGGAACACAGGCCAAACTGGGCAGAGTGCATCTGGAACGCGGGGAGAAGGCATCCATCACTGTGACGTATGGGAAATTCGGCGGAGGCGAGCCGCGGGCGCAGCTGCTGTGGGCGCGTTATAACCCCTTGCCTTCGCAGGAGGCGCCAGCGGCGGCGCGGGAAGCGGACGTGGTCGTAGCGGTGGTGGGAATCACGAGCGAACTGGAGGGCGAGGAGATGCCGGTGAATGAGCCAGGCTTTCTGGGCGGGGATCGGACGAGCCTGGATCTACCCGCACCCGAGGAAGCTTTGCTGGAGGCTGTCTCCGGTGCAGGCAAGCCGCTGGTGGTAGTGCTGATGAACGGCAGCGCTCTGGGAGTGAACTGGGCAAAGGCGCACGCGAATGCCATCGTGGACGCGTGGTACTCCGGCGAAGAGGGCGGGGCGGCGGTGGCCGAGACGCTGAGCGGGAAGAATAATCCAGCGGGAAGATTGCCGGTGACATTCTACAAAGATGTCAGCCAGTTGCCTAACTTCGAGAATTACTCGATGGAAGGCAGGACTTATCGGTATTTCAAAGGTGAGCCGCTGTATCCCTTTGGGTACGGCCTGAGCTACACGACGTTCAGTTACAGCGGGCTAACGTTGCCCACGGAGGACGTAGCGGCGGGCGATCCGGTCCATGCTTCTGTGACGGTGACCAATACCGGGAGTCACGCGGGCGATGAGGTTGTGGAGTTATACCTCAAGTTTCCGGACATTCCGGGAGCGCCGATCCGGGCGCTGCGCGGATTCAGGCGCGTGCACCTGGAAGCGGGCGCGAGCCAGAAAGTCGAGTTCGAACTAAAGAATCGGGATCTTAGCATGGTGACGGAAGCCGGGGATCCGATTATTGCGGAGGGGCCGTACACAGTCACGATCGGCGGGGGCCAGCCGAATACGGGAGCGCCGGTAGTAACAGGGAGCTTCAGGGTCAATGGGCAGCTGATGTTGCCGGAGTGAGTGTGTCTGGGCCAATATGCAGAGCGATGGCCGCCGCATTCGTCACGTTGGCGAGTTGCGCCACCTTCGGGCAAACGAGAGTCGACGTACAGGTGGATTTGCAGAAGGGCATATGGGCTTTCACGCCAGTCTATCGCTGGTTCGGCTACGACGAGTCGAACTATACGACAACGAAAAACGGGCGCGCGCTGCTGGAGGAGCTACATGATCTGACGCTGGAGCCAGTGTATGTTCGCGCGCACTTCCTGCTGACGAGCGGCGACGGAAAACCGGAGCTGAAGTGGAGCTCGAGCAACGTCTACGCGGAAGATGCGAGCGGAAGGCCGGTCTACAACTGGGCGATTCTCGACGGCATCTTCGACGCGTGGGTCGGCGCGCATGTGCGGCCGTTTGTGGAACTCGGTTTTATGCCGAAGGCGCTGTCGAGCCATCCGGACCCGTATCACATTCCGTGGCCAACCAGGCCGGGCGATGTGGAGGGGTGGTCATTTCCCCCGAAGGATTACGGCAAATGGCAGGAACTGGTGCGCCAGGTAGCCGCGCACATGGCGGCGCGCTACGGGATGGCGGAGGTTTCAACGTGGTATTGGGAGGTTTGGAACGAGCCGGACATCTTCTACTGGCACGGGACGGAACAGGAATACAACCGGCTTTATGACTATGCCATTGCCGGCGTGCGGGCGGCGATTCCCGGCGCGAGAGTCGGGGGTCCGGCGACGACGGGACCTTCGCCGGGGAGCAAGAGCGCTGCGTTTCTCGAGGCGTTTCTGCGGCATTGCGCGCAGGATCGGAGCGCGGCGACGGGAGGGCCAGTTCCGCTGGATTTCATTTCGTTTCACGCCAAGGGCAGCCCGCATATGGCGGACGGGCATTTGCAAATGGGTCTGGGCCACGAACTGGAGAATGCGGCGACGGGATTCGGCATCGTGCGAACTTCGGAAAAATTTCGAGAATTGCCGATTGTACTGAGCGAGGCCGATCCGGAGGGGTGCGGAGCGTGCTCTCCCGAACAGCATCCAGAGGATGCTTATCGCAATGGGACGGTGTATCCGGCGTACACGGCAGCGGCCATGCAGGGCTTGTTGGAACTGGCGGAGAGCGAGCGCGTCCATCTGATCGGATTTCTGACGTGGGCGTTCGAGTTCGAAGGTCAGCCATGGTTTGCGGGCCAGCGCGCGCTAGCGACGCATGGGATCGATAAGCCGGAGATGAACTTCTTTCGCATGGCGGGACTGCTGGGAGGCGAGCGGGTCGCGGTGACCAGCAGCGGCGCGATTCCCGCGGAGAGCATCGTACGGGCAGGCGTGCGGCAGAAACCGGAGATCGATGCTTTGGCGACACGGTCCGGCGAAGGCGCGAGCGTGATGCTGTGGAATTATCAGGACGATGTGGCAACGGGCCCGGAGGATGAGGTTCGAGTCTCTATTCACGGGGTTCCGGCGGCGATCCATCGGGCTCTGCTCGAGGAGTATCGCATCGATGCGACGCACAGCAACGCGTTTGAGACGTGGAAGCAGATGGGTGCACCGCAGGAGCCGAGCGCGGAACAGTACGCGCAGCTGCAGGCGGCCGGTCAGCTGAAAATGAAGGGCTCGCCGCGCTGGGTTACGGTGGAGGACGGCCGGATCGAGGAGGCGGTTGAAATGCCGCGCGAGAGCGTAACGCTGCTGAGCATCAGCTGGAACAGTAAGTAAGGGGAATGCGCGAATGGCGCGCGTCCTGGATTTCTTCTGAGCGGATTTCTTCGCAACCAGGGTGAAGGATTGGCGGAGAGGCAACAAAGAGAGCGGTGTTTGTGGTATACGTTTTCTCGGAAAAGAAGGGGTCCTTTCATGAGAACGAGAATCTCGACGGCTTCGCCCGTTACGGTCTTATTGTTTTTCTGCGCAGCTATCCAGGCACAATCGGCGGGACCCGCGGTTCTGACGATCCACACTGACCAGACCGCTTCCAAAGTGAGCCCGACGCTGTATGGCTTGATGACGGAGGAGATCAACCATTCCTATGACGGCGGTCTGTATGCGGAGCTGATTCGCAATGGAACGTTCCGGGCCGACTGGTCCGGGGTGAACGACTGGATTCTTGTCGAGGATGGGAACGCAGAGGCGAAGATCGGAATCGACAAGACCACAGGTCCGAGCGAAGCGCTGCCGTACAGCATGCGCATCGAAGTCAGCCAGGCCGGCGCAACCAGCCCAGCCGGTGTGCTGAACGGAGGCTACTGGGGAATTCCACTGCACCCCAACACGATTTATAAGGGTTCGTTCTATGCGAAAGAGGATTCCGCCGATGTGGGCCCTGTGACCGCCAGCCTGGTTGCCAACCAGAGCGGCAAAGTCCTGGCCAGCGCCGTTGTTGCGGGCATCGGCACGGACTGGAAGCAGTACAAGTTCACACTGAAAACGGGCGCGATCGAGCCTTCGCTCGAGAATCACCTGGTTCTCACGGTGGCGCATCCAGGGAGCCTGTGGCTGAACCTGGTCTCGCTGTTTCCGCCGACGTATCACGATCGCGTCAATGGGAATCGCATTGACCTGATGGAGAAGCTGGCGGCGATGCATCCGCAGTTTTTGCGCTTCCCGGGTGGGAATTATCTCGAGGGCGATCGCCTCGCCGACTGGTACAACTGGAAGAAGACCATCGGCCCACGCGTGGATCGGCCGGGGCATCCGAGCCCCTGGAATTACTGGTCGACCGATGGCCTGGGTTTGCTGGAGTTCTTCGAGTGGTGCGAAGACCTGCACATGGAGCCGGTGCTTGCGGTCTACGCGGGTTATTCGCTGAGGGGCGAACATGTGAATCCCGGCCCGGACCTCGAGCCCTATGTGCAGTCGGCGCTCGACGAGATTGAATACGCAACCGGCAGTGCCGACACGAAGTGGGGCGCACAGCGGGCCACGGATGGCCACCCCAAACCGTTCCACATCACCTATGTGGAGATTGGGAACGAAGACTGGTTCGACAGGTCAGGAAGCTATGACGCCCGCTACGCGCAGTTCTACAAGGCGATCAAGGAGAAATATCCCGACCTGCAGCTGATTGCGACGGCGCCGATCAAGGGCATGACTCCCGACGTGCTGGACGAGCACTACTATCTGCGCGCGACGGATTTCTTCCACGATGCGACGCATTACGACAAGACCGACCGCAGCGGGCCGAAGATTTTCGTTGGCGAGTGGGCCACGCGCGAAGGGACTCCCACGCCAAACATGGGCGCGGCGCTGGGCGACGCGGCGTGGATGACGGGTCTGGAACGGAACAGCGACATCATCGTGATGGCGAGCTACGCACCTTTGCTGGTGAATGTGAGCCCCAATGCGATGCAGTGGGATACGGACCTGATCGGCTATGACGCGCTGCGCAGCTATGGTTCGCCGAGCTACTATGCGCAGGTGATGTTCGCCGGGCATATCGGCGATGAGACGCCGGTGTCGTCGATCGAGAATGCGGGTCCGCGATTCTTCTACTCGGTAACGGAGGACGCGGCCAGGAAGAAACTGTATCTGAAGCTGGTGAACGCCACGTCCGATGCGCAGGTTGTGGACATCAAGCTGCCGGGAGCGAAGCCTGCGCCGGAGGGGAAGCTGATCAGTCTGAGCGCGCACGATCCGGAAGCGACGAACACGCTGGAACAGCCCACTGCGATCGTGCCGGCAGAGAGCGCGCTGCACGGCGTTACCGATTCGCTGCATCACAGAATGCCGGCATACACGATTGAAGTGCTGGAACTCGATTTGCGCTGAAGCGCCACTCAGCAGCGGACGGCAACAAGCGAAGGGAGATCGGCTATGCAACGGGTATCACGCCGCAGGTTTCTGGCCGGGTCAATGGCGACCGCCGGAGCTGCCGTTGTCAGCCGCCGAGTGCGCGCAGCGACTTTGCCTGAACCGATTGGCGGCACGCGGCTCGATGGATTTGACTACGGAGACGTTCAACTGCTGGATGGGCCGATGCGGGAGCAGTTCAGCGCCAATCATGCGTTCTTTCTGGCACTCAATGAGGACTCGCTGCTGCAGCCGTTTCGCCAGAAGGCGGGCCTTCCCGCGCCGGGCGAGGAGATGGGCGGATGGTACAGCTGGTCGAAGGACTTCGATCCGCCGAAGAACATGACGGGTTATGTTCCCGGGCACACGTTCGGACAATATATGTCGGGTCTGGCCCGCGCCTACGCGGCTACGGGCGACGATGAAACGCGCGAAAAGATTTTCCGCCTGGTGCGGGGCTACGCGGCGACCATTACGCCGAAGTTTTACGATGGTTATCCGCTGCCGGCGTACACCTCGGATAAAACGGCTTGTGGGCTGATCGATGCACATCGCTTCGCGCACGATCCGCAGGCGCTCACGGTGCTTGGCCACGCTACCGACGCGGTGCTTCCATGGCTTCCGCCGAAGGCGCTGAACCGCGAAGAAATGGCGGCGCGACCGCATCCTAATATTGCGTACACGTGGGACGAGAGCTATACGCTGCCGGAAAACTTCTTCCTCGCATATCAGATCAGCGGAGACCCGCGTTATCTCGCGCTGGCCAGGCGCTTTTTGGAAGACGATACCTACTTCAATCCGCTGGCTGCGGGGCAAAACGTTCTGCCCGGCCAGCACGCCTACAGTCACGTGAATGCGCTGAGCTCGGCATCGCAGGCGTATCTGGTTTTGGGCAGCGAGAAGCATCTGCGCGCGGCGCGCAACGGGTTTGGGTTCGTCATCGATACGCAATCGTTCGCGACGGGAGGATGGGGACCGGACGAAACTTTCCGTGCTCCGGGCAGCGGAGAGATGGGCGCCAGCCTGACAGAGACGCACGCCAGCTTTGAGACGCCGTGCGGCGCGTATGGCCACTTCAAAATCGCTCGCTACCTGATCCGCATCACGGGCGACAGCCGGTACGGGGACACCATGGAGAAGGTGCTGTACAACACGATTCTGGGCGCCGAGCCGATTCGGCCGGACGGGCACAGCTTCTACTACTCCGATTACAACAACACGGGCTCGAAGGTTTATTACGAAGAGAAGTGGCCGTGCTGCTCGGGAACGTTTCCGCAGATCACGGCGGACTATGGCATCAGCTCGTACTTCCACTCGCCCAACGCCCTCTACGTAAATCTGTTCGCGCCATCACGCGTCGACTGGAAGCTGGGCGGCAGACGGATTGCGCTGGAGCAGGATACGCAGTATCCGTATTCGCCGGAAATCAGCATGCGCGTCCACACGGAGCGGCCAGAAACGTTTGCGGTCGCTCTGCGCGTACCGGCGTGGGCGGGACCGGGAACGAAGATCGCTGTCAACGGCCGCGGCTTTTCCGCCGAGCTTCGACCCGGGACGTTCGCGTCGATTCGCCGCGAGTGGAGGGATGGCGATCGGATCGAGTACCACATCGAGATGCCGCTGCGCCTGGAGGCCGTCGATCCGCAGCATCCGCAGGTGCAGGCTCTTCTGGCGGGGCCGGTGGCGCTTTTTGCTGTCGGATCGCTCGACAGCCGATTTACGCGGGCGCAACTGCTGGCGGCGCGGCAGCGCAGCGCTGGATCAGCGGACTGGCTGGTGCAATCCGCAACAGAGACGGTTACATTTCGCTCGTTCCCGGCGATCGGCGAGGAGAAGTACCGGCTGTATCACGATGTCACCCTCTGATAGCCAGTAGCCAGTTCTGGACGCACGGAGGAAGGTCATGGGCAGCGCCGACTACGAGGGCGCAGTGGCGCGCGCCTCGCTCGCAATTTTGCGCAATTCGGGGAGGATATCGCCGAGCGCGCAGGGCTCTGCTGAGCGCGTACCGAGAGAGAAGTAGACTTTGCGATAGAGCGGATACAGCTTTTCGCAGACCGCCGTCGCCTCGGGCCTGGGCGTGAAGACCGTGAACTTCGGGCAAAGCTTCGCCTGCGCGGCCTCGATGGTGGGGAAGGCGCCGGCCGCGAGCATGGCGAAGATGCCGGAACCGAGACTGGTGGGAATTTCGGCGGGCACGAGGACGGGCTTGCCTAAAACATCGGCGTAGACCTGGTTCAGCACGGGGTTGTTTTGCGGGACGCCTCCCGCATTGATCACTCGCTCTACGGGCGTTCCGTACTCAGCCATGCGCTCCAGGATGATTCGGGTGTGGAAAGCGGTGCCTTCAATGGCGGCGAAGAGCTCGTCCTGTGCGGTATGGATGAGATTCCAGCCGAGGGTCACGCCGCCGAGCTCGGAATTGACGAGCACGGTGCGGTCGCCGTTGTCCCACGAGAGACGCAGCAGGCCTGTTTGTCCGGCGCGATATTTCTCAAGGCCCCTCGACAAATCGGAGACCTTCGTTCCGGCGCGGGTCGAGATGGCCTCGAAGATGTCGCCGGTGGCCGACAAACCTGCTTCGATTCCGGTGTATTGCGGATGCACGCTTCCGGGAACCACGCCGCAGACGCCGGGAATCAGGCGCGTCTCCTTCGCCATGGCGATAATGCAGGTCGAGGTGCCGACGACGTTGACGACGTCGCCTTCGCGGCAACCGGCGCCCAGCGCATCCCAGTGCGCGTCGAAGGCGCCAACCGGAATGGGGATGCCTTCGCGAAGGCCGAGCTTCTCGGCCCACTCCGGCGCGAGGTGGCCGGCGAGGCGATCCGACGTGAGGTATTCGCCGGCAAGCTTGTCCCGGATTCCGTCGAGCAGTGGATCGACCTTCGACAAAAACGATTGCGGCGGCAAGCCGCCCCATTTCGGATTCCACATCCATTTGTGGCCCATGGCGCAGACGCTGCGTTTTGCGTGGCTGGGATCGGTGACGCCACCCAGGGTTGCGGCGACCATGTCGCAATGCTCGAAGGCCGACGCAATCTGGCCGCGCTTGTCCGGGTTGTGACGCAGCCAGTGCAGGAGTTTGGCGAATCCCCACTCATGCGAGTACACGCCGCCGCACCACTCAATGGCTTCCAGGTTCTCCTTGTGCGCGAGCGCAGTGATCTCCTGCGCTTCCGACTTCGCGCGATGATCGCACCAGAGATAGTACTCGCTGAGCGGCTGCATCTTCGCGCCGACGGGCACGACACTCGATCCAGTTGTGTCGAGGGCGATCGCTGCCACCTGATCGCCGCGAATCCCAGCCGTCTTTACGGACTCGCGTGTTGCTTCTGCCAACCCACGCATGTGATCGGCGTGGGACTGAGTGGCATAATCGGGATCCTCTCGCTTGCGATGCAGGGGATAACTGGTCACGGCGGTGCCGAGACGGCCGCGCTCACTGTCCATGATCGACACCCGCACGCTCAGGGTTCCGAAATCCACGCCAGCAACGATGGTCATCTTCTTTTCCTGTTCCGCCCTGGCATCCTATCTCTCGTGCCAGTACATTTCCCATCCAAGGTAGCGGATGGCGGCCTCGTACACCGGCGCGGCCACGTGCGAGAAGTTGGCCGCCACGTGGTGCTCGAAGCCCTGCTCGCAAATGTAATGCAGCAGCTTCTGCATCGCCGGGATCTTCGCCACGCCCGCCCCGCCAAACGTTTCCAGCGGATCGCTGGTGAACTCGCCCTCGCCGATGTACCCGCGAATCTTCCCGTGATAATCGTCGGTTGAGAAGCGCACGTAGCTCATCGCCCCCGCCTTCACCCGCCCGTAGCACGTCCCGAACGTATTTTCCCTGCCCACCGTCCCGGCGATGATCTCCTGGTAGTTCATCACCACGTCCTGAAAGAAGTGCTTCGGCAGGTTCGAGCAGTGGAAGCACACGCACTTGTTCTCGTCCTCGCCGTAGTTATTGTTCCAGTCCAGCAGCGCGCTCGGCGTCTGGCTGGCCAGCGCCAGGGCATGCATGCTCACCGTGCCCATCACGTCCGTCTCGCAGGCCGCCGGCAGCAGGCTCTCGCTCATCATGCTCATCACCGTGCACGGCACCACCCCGAAGTTCTCCTCCAGCGACGTCCAGCACTGCACCGCGCTCACCGTGCAGTGCGTCTCCTGCATAAACCGCTCGATGGCCACCCCCAGCTTCGCCATCTTCACCAGCGCCGCTTCCGGCACGCTCTGCGTGTTCACATAGGCCCGAATCGCATCCAGCTTCGCCTTCACCTCCGGCTCATCGTCCTTCATGCGGCCGATCGCCCCGAAGATGTCCGACAGATCCAGCGTGACCACGGAAATCCCGTAGCGCTCCAGCAGCTTCTCGCTGTAGCGCACCGTGTTGAAGGCCTGCGGACGCGCGCCGATCGCCCCGATGCGCAGCTTCCTCAGTCCGTTCGTCACCCGGCACACCTTCGTGAACCAGTCCAGATCCCGGGCGAATTCCTCCGAGCCCGGCTGCACCGTGTGCCGCGCCGTAATCGAGTACGGAATCCCGTACTGCATCAGGTTGTTGCACGCCGACATCTTCCCGCAGAAACTGTCCCGCCGGTCGCTGATCTTCATGTCGTTGCGCCGGTCCGGCGTGGCCTGCACCAGCACCGGCATCTGCAGGGTCGAGTAGCGGATCGAATCCGCGATCCCCCGCTCGTCGCCGAAATTCGGCAGCGTTACGATGATCCCGTCGATCTCATCGCGATGCGCGCGAAACAAATCCCCGCAGCGGATCGCGTCCTCGTGCGTCTCCACCGACCCGAACTTCGACTGCTCCGGGGTCAGGGTGATGGCCCGGATGCCGGCCTTGCCCAGCACCCCCAGCATCTCCTCCCGCCCCTCTTTGGCTAAATGATCGGGGAAAAATCCCCGGTTCCCCACAATCAGTCCGAATGTCTGTTGCTTGCTCATAAGTGTTCTGCGAAATTCTGTGAGGGTTGGTGGGGGCGGGGAAACGGAGGGGCGAAAAGGAGAACGCAGCGCAGCACGGCACTCGGAAGAGACGCAGGGCCGGAAGCAGGGTTCTCTCCCGGGAGCAGTAAACCTTTACCGAAAATGTAGGATCGGGATTTAACATATGTCAAGCTCTTTCGGGTTATGAGGTATGCTGTAAACGCATTCTTCCCTTTCTGCCCTATGGCTGGTTCGGTCAGAAAAACGAGACGTCGCTCCGCGCCCAAATCCGACCGGATGGATATTCACGCGGTTGCCAGGCTGGCGCATGTTTCAATTGCCACGGTTTCGCGGACCATCAATCACATTCCCACAGTGAATCCGAAGATGGCCAAGCGGGTGTGGGAAGCAATCCGCGAACTGGATTACTTTCCCAACACCCAGGCGCGAGCGCTGGTTTCCGGGCGCAGCAGGCTGCTGGGGCTGATCGTCTCGGAAATCACCAATCCTTTCTTTCCGGAACTGATCCAGGGTTTCGAGGAAGTGGCGGTTGAGAATGGATACGAGATCCTGATCGGCTCGACAAACTACGATCCGGAACGCATGAAGAGCTGCATCCGGCGCATGGTGGAACGGAATGCCGAGGGGGTCGCGGTGATGACCTTCGGCATCGAGCAGCCGCTCCTCGATCAGCTTACGGATCGCAACATCCCGCTGGTGTTTGTTGATGTCGCGCCGAATAAGCCCGGTATGAGCGTACTCTGCGTCGATTATCACCATGGCATCCGACAGGGGGTCCAGCACCTGGCCGCTCTCGGCCATCGCAATATTGGTTTCGTGACCGGGCCTTTGCGGCTCCATTCGGCGCAGTCGCGCCTGGCCGCGTTCAAAAAAGCGCTGCTGGAGTGCGGCATCCCGGTGAACGACAGATTCATCATCGAGGGCGACCACACGATGGAAGGCGGCATGGCAGCAGCGGAACAGATTCTGGAGCAGAAGAATGTGCCGACAGCGATCATGTGCTCGAACGACATGCTGGCCATCGGGGTACTGCACAAGCTCTCGCGATCCGGTCTGCAGGTTCCTGGAGACGTCTCCATCATTGGATTCGACGATATCCACATGGCGGAGATGATGATTCCTTCTCTGACCTCGATTCAAATGTCCCGATCCGATCTGGCGCGCGCCGCTGTGTCGGCTCTGCGGACGCATCTTGAAGGCTCTTCTCCGCGGCGCGAATTCACGATCGACACTCATCTGGTGGTGCGAGAGTCGACCGGGTTTCCGCGTGGCACGATGAACCGCCTGCGCAAGCTCTCGACGAGGCGGGCCGACCTCCCAGCTGCGCCGCGTCAATAACCAGCGGTTCCTGCACGAGAGGCTGAGAGCGACTTCAACCACGATGCACCCGGTTCCCTGATCGATCTTCGCAACGCCCGGAGCGACGGCAGGCAAGCGCGAAGATCGCCGGGCAAGCGATTCTCCAACAGTATCCTGACAATCTCCTGACAGACGCATGACACGCCAGCGCACCGCCGTGGCTACGGTAAGGACAGCTTTGGCGGCAGGGAAGTTGTCACTCGATTGTCTCGGAGTTTATCGCTCCTCCTGAGTCGCGAATGAGACGAGAGGCCGTGCCTGGCGGAGGGATATGAGAAACAGGCTGGTTGTTTTGGCGGTCTCCGGATTGCTCTTTTGCGGGATCTTTCTCACGAATGGTGCGGCGATCGAGACGCAGCCGCGGCGCGTCGAGGTCACAGCGAAACGGTTCTCTTTTGATCCGGCACAGCTGACGCTAAAGAAAGGAGAGCCGGTTGTCCTGGTTCTGAAGAGTCTGGACGTGGCGCACGGGTTGCGTTTTCGGGAGCTCGGCGTGGACGTGAAGGTGGGCAAAGGGGGCACGAGCGAAGTGCAGTTTACTCCGGAGAAGGCCGGTGATTTCGTGGGCCACTGCTCCGTTTTCTGCGGGGGTGGCCATGGTTCGATGAAGCTGACGCTGCATGTGGTGGAGTGAGGATGCGCGCGCTTCGCATCAGTGTGGGTGCTGCCGGCGCTGCCGTTTTGCTGGCTCTGGCCGGATGCAAAGCCACCCCGCCCAGTTCGTTTGAAACGTGGTTCATGACGGCGGCCAAGCACCGGGTGTTCGTGGGAGACAAATCCGAGAAGAATCCGTTTCCTGCAACTGCGGAGACGATCGCGGACGGTAAGGAGGCGTTTTCTCATTACTGCGTGGCGTGCCACGGAATGGATGGCCAGAACACCGGAGTGCCCTTTGCCGGGCATATCTCTCCTCCCATCCCGTCGCTTGCTTCTCCCGAGGTGCAACGCTACACGGATGGCCAGCTGAAATGGGTGATCGACTATGGCCTCTGGCCATCGGGCATGCCGGGTTCGAAAGGCACCCTCAGCGATGACGAGATTTGGTCGATTGTGGTGTTTCTGCGTCATCTTCCTCCCGCAGGCAGCCAGGGCGAGCCGGAAATGTACAGTCACTGAACGCCGATGAAGGCCAAGACACACATTTCGGACGACGACGTCCCAGGCTCCGGGGCAAAGGCGAGACGCGAGCTTCATATCCCGAACCGGGGATTGCTTCGCCGCCCGCCGATTGCCCTGGGGAATGCGGCCAGTGCAGTTCTTGTGCTGGCCGCTTTCCTCGCAGGCGGCAGGGCTGTTGGCGCGCAGACCAGCGAAGGCGCGCCAACGGGTGGCGCGAGTCAGTCGGCGGGATCCGCCGGCTCTCCGGCGGCCGCTGGTTTGGGCGCGGAGGCTGCGCCTCCAACGGCTGCTCCGTCTGAGTCCGACTCGCGCGGATTGTCTTCCGCCAATCCCGATACGGCGCTGAGTACGAGGCAAATCCTCAACCTGCTCGAGGAAAAGCCGGAGATCGTGGTCGAGCTGAAGTCGCTGCTGGCGGACCAACTGCAGCAGCAGGGAATGTCCGTGGATCCCAATTCCATCACGGACGAAACGTTGTATCAGCAGATAGCCTCCAGCCGCGAGGTACGCGAGAAGATCACGCAGTTCCTGCGCGGCCGTGGTTATGTTTCCGACGAAGAGATACAAACTGCGGACGGAGGACTGATGGAAGGGCAGAGTCCCGTACCGGCGGCAGAGGGGATGGAGCCGCTGGAGTCCGCGGAGATGCTCTCGTCGCTGTGCGCGTCATCGGCTGGTCCTTACCTGCCATCCTGCATGGCGGGCGCTCGCCAGGAAATGCCGGAGCCCTCCCAACTATCTCCGCCCGGCCAGCGACCAGCGCGCGCGGTTCCAACGGGGAACCAAAAGCCAGCGCGGCAACCGAGCATCACCGATGCTCCTGAAGTCCTGCGTGAACCCGCGCCCTACAACCTGAATTCGCTGCGCGATCTGTACACACAGATTCCGGATGCGCCGGAGCGGTTAAAGCGGTTCGGGTCCGATGTCTTTCTCTATCGCGGCGCCGCGGTGGCATCGCGGCTGGGTGCTTCGGCCAGCCAGCCATTGCTCGACGTGCCCATCGGTCCCGATTACGTACTCGGCCCGGGCGACAGCCTCACCATCAATATGTGGGGCGGGGTTTCGCAGACGATCACGCGGACCATTGACCGGGACGGCAGTCTGGTGCTGCCGGAAGCCGGCGAAGTGCAGGTGGCCGGGCTAACCCTGGAGCGCGGCCAGGATGTGATCGATCATGCGCTGCGGCAGCAATTCAGGGATGCGCAAATTGCGGTGACGATTGCGCGCCTGCGTTCGGTGCGCATCTACGTGGTGGGCGATGTGCAGTTGCCGGGGGCATACGACATCAGTTCGCTCTCGACGGTGCTGAGCGCGCTGTACGCGGCCGGTGGACCGAGTGCAGCTGGATCTCTGCGGATGGTCCGGCACTATCGCGGCCAACAGCTCCTCGTGGAGATCGATCTCTACGATTTTCTCCTCCATGGCGTTCACAGCAGCGACGATCGCCTTGAGGCGGGAGACACGCTGGTGGTTCCTCCGGCCGGGCCTCAGGTCGCGGTCTCCGGCGCAGTTCGCCGCCCTGCTATTTACGAACTGAAGGGCGAGCAGACGCTGGATCAGGTCCTCGACATCGCGGGAGGCACGACAGTGGCGGCGGCGCTGGGGCACATCACCGTCGAGCGCATCGACGCCCATGAACAGCGCGAGACGCTGACCGTGAACAGCGGGTCTCCGGACCCAACGTCGAGCGAGCCTGCTGCCATCGCTGCATTCGTCGTCAAGGACGGCGACCGCATCCGGGTGGCTCCGATCCTGCCTTACAGCGAGCGCGTGATTTACCTCGAAGGGCATGTGGTGCGGCCGGGAAGGACCGCATTTCGCGATGGCATGCGGCTGAATGACGTGCTGCACAGCTATCGCGATCTATTGCCTGAACCCTCCGACCGCGGGGAGATTGTGCGTCTGGCGCCGCCTGATTTGCATCCGGAGACGATTGAATTTCAGGTGCCTGACGCGCTTATCGGCAACGAGAATCCAGCGCTTGAGCCGTTCGACACGATTCGCGTTTTCGGGCGCTATGAGGCGGATGCTCCTAAAGTGACGATCAGCGGCGAAGTGTTGCGGCCTGGATCGTATCCGATGTCCGCGGGTATGACGGCAGCGCAACTGGTCCGCATGGCGGGAGGCTTCAAGAGAGATGCGCTGCTGACCGATGCCGATTTGATGAGTTATCGCGTGGTCGACGGGACTCAAGTCGCCGACGTGCGCTCGGATATCCGCATCGGCGATGCGGTGCTCAAAGGCGACGTGGCTGCAGATGCTCCGCTCCGACCCGGCGACGTGCTCACGATTCATCAGGTGACGGGCTGGGACGACATCGGCACGTCGATCACAATTGAGGGCGAAGTTGGCCACCCGGGCAACTACGGTTTCCAGCCAGGCGAGCATCTGAGCGACTTGCTGCGGCGAGCCGGAGGTCTGCGCGACACCGCGTATCCGGAAGGCGCGGTCCTGACGCGCGCGGAGGTGCGGGATCTCGAAGAGAAGAGCCGCGCCGAGCTGATCCGGCAGATTGAGACCAGCTCGGCAACGGCGCGTCTGTCGCCCGGCGTGGCCACCGGGAATCAGTCGTCGACGCTCGATCTGATCCAGCAGCAGGAAAACCAGGTGCTTTCGCGATTGCGCAGCGCGCCGCCCAGCGGACGGCTGGTGATCCACATCGGTGCGGACATCGCCAGCTGGGCCGGTACCGCGGCGGACATCGAAGTTCGCAAAGGCGATGTTCTCATCATCCCCAAGAGGCCGGGATTTGTTCTGGTGAATGGCCAGGTCTACAACGCCACTGCGATCACGTTTGCTCCGGGCAAGACGGCGGGATGGTATCTCAGCCGCGCGGGCGGGGCCACGGCAGCTGCGGATCGGAAGGATGTCTTCGTGATTCGCGCCAACGGTTCTGTGGTGGGAAGGCGTTCCGGTTCGTGGACGGATCACGGCGTCCTGGATACAAAGCTGGAGCCGGGCGACGTGGTGGTGGTGCCGCCGAAGATCATCGGGACATCGCTGTTCTGGCGGAATCTGCTTTCCGGTGCGCAGATTGCATCGTCTATCGCCATCGCAACCGCCGTCGCGACTGGCCTGTAGGCTCAGCATGGATACAGAACTGCTCGAACCCGTCACGAAAGAGCCAGCCGAGGACGCCGTTCCCGCGCCGACCGCAAACTGGGTTGCGAATGCCAACGTGCTGTGGGACCATCGGCGGACCCTGGCGCGCGTGACTGCGGCTGCGCTGTTGGTGAGCCTCGTCTTCGCGTTCACGATTCCGAAGCGCTACACGTCGACGGGCCGCATCATGCCTCCGGATAATTCCGGTTCGACGATGGCCATGTTTGCTGCGCTGGCGGGGCGAAGTGGTGGTGAATTTGCCGGACTCAGCAATCTGGCCGATGCTTTGGTGGGCAGCCGCAATTCGAGCGCGCTGTTTGTCGATCTGCTGCGTAGCAGCACGGTGAGCGGCGCGCTCATCGATCGCTTCCATCTGCAGCAGGCGTGGCACAAGCGGTATCGGGTGGACACGGCGAAGTATCTGGCGCGCCACTCGACGATTGTGGATGACAAGCGGAGCGGCGTGATCACGGTGGAGGTGCAGGACACCGATCCGCGAAGAGCGCGGGATCTGGCGCAGGGGTATCTGGATGAGCTGAACGTGCTGCTGAATCGGACCAGCATTTCCGCGGCGCACCAGGAGAGGGTCTTCATCGAGCGACGGTTGAAGGGTGTACAGGCCGACCTGGAACAGGCACAACAGGCGCTGAGCGAATACTCCAGCACGCATACAGCGATTGACCTTCCCGATCAGACACGGGCCATGGTGGACGCGGCGGCAAGGCTGCAGGGCGAGCAGATCGCCGCCCAGTCAGAAGTGGATTCGCTGCGCCTGGTTTACGGCGACACCAATGTGCGCCTGCGGGCCGCTGAAGCTCGCGTCGCCGAATTGCAGCGCCAGCTGGTCAGGATGAGCGGCTCGCCGGCTCCAGGTGCGCAGAACAGCGCCAACTCCGGCGATACGACGGTGGACAGCCAAGAGCTATATCCACCGCTGCGGCAACTTCCTCGCCTCGCCGTTCCCTACGCGGATTTATACCGGCGCGTGCGCGTGGAGGAAGCAATCTACGAACTGCTGACACAGCAGTACGAGGTCGCACGGATTCAGGAAGCGAGAGACGTTCCGGTGGTCAGCGTGATCGACATGCCGGGAATCCCGGAGAAGAAGTCCTTTCCGCCACGATTGCTGGTCGCGCTAATCCTGACAATGTTTGCCGCCACGGTGACGGCCGCGTGGTTGCTCTTTCTCCATCGCTGGCGGTTAGTCAGCGAAACCGATCCCAGGAAGATTCTGGCGCGACAGGTTGGGGACAGCATCGGCGGCACGTTGCAGCAACTGCTCGGGGGAAGGAGAGGGTCGGGCTAATGTCCTCTCGCTCTGTGTTTGTTGTTCCAACTCCGGCCCTGGCGGAGGCAAATGGAATGCCTGCGCTGCTCCCCGGCGCGGCCGGTTTCTTTTTCTCGTTTCGGATTGCCATCGTTCTGGTGGCGGTAAGGCTCTTTCTGCAGGATGCGCAGACCGGCGTGGTCGCGGGACTCGTGTGCAACTATTTCCTGCTCGTTGTGGTGGGCTTCTTCTCGCTTGGCCCGGCGGCTCATCGTGTGCGGTCACTGGTGCGCGGTCCGGTCACGTGGTCGCTGGTTTTTCTGGGATTTTCCGGCATCAGTCTTCTGTGGAGCAGTGCCGCATCTCTGGCTGCAGCCGCAGCCTTCTGGTGTGCGATGGCCGCCGACGTTGGCATCGTGATGCTGCTGCTCCGCTCGGGACCGGCCGAGGAAACCGGCTCGGCCGTGATGCAGGGGTACGTCTGGGGGACGTGCACGTTGGCGGCGATCGCCTGGATGCTGCCAGCGCAGTCCGACCTTCGCCTGGGAGACGAGGAGTTACTGGGCCCTAACCAGATTGGATATGCCTGCGCGTTTGCGTTCTTCATGGCGCAGTACCTGATGGCACGACGCGGGCGCGTGTGGGCTGTTCCCGCGGCCTTTTTCGCGATCACGCTGCTGCGCAGCCTGAGCAAAACGACAATCGTCGCATTCATTGCCGGTGAGGCTTTCATCCTGTTGCGCGACCACTCCCTGAGCCGCACCAGGAAGCTGGTCCTGATCGTTGCTGCTTTGGTGGTGATCGTCGCGTTTCAAGGGTTGATTGCGTCGTACTACACCATCTACACCAATGCGGGCAGCGAGGCGGAAACACTCACGGGAAGGCTCGGCATCTGGGCGTACTTCCTGACGGAGTCGCTACAGCAGCCATGGATCGGGCACGGTTTCCATTCCGTCTGGAAGGTCGTCCCACCGTTTGGTCCGTTTGAGGCGCGTCACGCACATAACGAACTGATCCAGCAGTTCTACGCCTATGGCGTGGCGGGAATTGTTTTGCTCATCGGTCTCTACGGCAGCGTCTTCCGGCTCATTCGGCGGCTGGGGAAGGGTCCAGTCAGGACGTTTTTCCTGGGTTTGCTGATCTTCATCCTGGTTCGCGGCCTGGGGGATACGGAACCCTTCGATCTATCCCTTCCTCTGTGGTTCATCTGCCTTATCAGTTCTGTGCTGGCGCAATGGACCGCGCAGGCACAGGAGCGGGAATCGGCCCCCGCACCCTTGTGGTCCAGGCCGCTCGTTCCGTTTGCTGGAGGAACGGCTGCCACGAGGAGGTTCTTCTCATGAGACTGGTCCTGGTCTCGGTGTCGAGCAGCACTCAGCTCTCCGGGGTTTCGCGGCATGTCGCCAACCTCGCGCGATGTCTGCTGCTCTATACCGACGTGGGGGCGATTCATCTGATTGCCGCCCCATGGGAACGAACGTTATTCCGGGATGCCGTGGCGCTCGAGGATCCGCGGCTGCATATTCACTCGGTCTATGTGGGAACCGCGACCCTGGCTCGCAACATGTGGTTCTGGGCAGATCTGCCTTCGATTGCGGATCAGCTGCATGCGGATATCGTGCACCTGGGGTATCCCGCGCCTCTCCGGCGGCGGAGATTTCCCTGCCCGGCGGTGGTCAGCGTACACGACCTGTATCCCTGGGACATCCCCGAGAACTGGGGTTTTCCGAAGGTCGTTTTCAATCGCATGATTTTTGGACAGTGTGTGCGAGCGGCCGATGCACTGGCGTGCGTATCCGATGCCACGCTCAGGCGGCTTCGCGAAAAGGAGCCGGTGCGCCTGGGGAAGAAAGCACGACGGATTTATAACTGTGTCGATCCGGGAAGAGTCAGGGTGGGGCGGAGCCCGTTACCGCCCTCATTCAGTGCGCCGTTTTTCCTCTGCGTAGCACAGCACAGGCGCAACAAGAATCTGCTGCTTGCGCTGCGGACCCTGGTTCGGCTGTTGCGCGAGAAAGCCGTCCATCCTGACACGCTGCTCGTCGTGGTAGGCATTCCCGGGCCGGAGACAGCGGCTATCCACGAATTCATCGAGGAGGCGGGGATCGGTGCCAACGTGCTGTTTCTTAGCGGAATCTCCGAGGCGGAGCTGCAGTGGTGTTACCGCAATTGCGAGGTCCTGCTGGCCCCGTCGCTGGCGGAAGGCTTCGGATTGCCCGTTGCCGAAGCGCTTCTTGCCGGTTGCAGGGTGGTATGCTCCGATATTCCTCCTTTCCGTGAGCTGGGCGGGAACCACTGCCGCTATTTTTCTCCGGGGCCGAACGCGCAAGAGGATTTCGCAGCTGCGATCCGGCTCGCTGTGGCGGGACCTCGGGGCGCACCTGTAGCGCTGCCGCAACTATCCGGCAAGGTGATCGCCGCGGAATACATGGCGCTGTATGGCGCGCTCGCCGATGGCCGATGTTCCCTGCCAGCAGTTCCGCAGCCTGCGGGGTTACCAATGCCGAAGGTGTCGTCAATGAAAGGCTGAGATTGGCGGGCTCCCGAGAGCCGTGGAATTGTCAAGACTTTGTCATTTGTCACTTCCATGCTGTCAAATTTTCGCTGGCCGGAGGCAAAATTGTATCTATGGCAATCGCGAGTGAATCGGAACCTGTAGAAATGACCCCGGTGGAGAGCGGTCCGGCCCCGGAACTGGGGGCTATCCTGGTGATCGAAGATGACCCGCGTATGCAGAAAGTGCTGCGCCGGATGTTCGCTGAAGAGAACTATTCCGTGCTGGTCGCCGGAGATGGCCAGGCAGGGCTGGAGATGTTTCGCACCCACCGTCCGGTGGCAGTGCTTCTGGATTTAATCCTGCCGCACATTTCCGGGCGCGAAGTGTGCCAGAGCATTAAAGCGATCAGCAACGAGACGCCAGTCATCGTGCTAAGTGCCATCACCGAAGTGGTGGATAAGGTACTGCTGCTGGAACTGGGCGCGGACGATTATGTGACCAAGCC